>JAHFEQ010000034.1:0-3908 GCA_023248395.1 Nitrospirota bacterium | reverse complement strand
GCTTGGGAATTTTGTCAGGATGACATGATGGCCCAATGAATTGGGCAACTACAATGTCCCCCTTATCATACTGAGCTTTTGAAGGAAGCGGTTATGAGCATAGAAATAGGAAAAAGAGTTCTTGCCATCGAGGCTAAGGCTATAGAAGATCTTATAGGTCGGATAGATGAAAATTTTTCTGTTGCCATTAACATCCTTTATGAGTGTATGGGGAGGGTGGTGGTTACCGGCATGGGGAAATCGGGTCTGATTGGTAAAAAGATCTCTGCAACCTTTGCAAGCACAGGAACACCATCATTTTTCCTCCATCCTGCAGAAGGGATTCACGGCGATATCGGAATGGTCATGCATCATGATGTTGTACTGGTGATATCAAACAGTGGGGAGACGGGTGAGATTATCGCCTTACTGCCCACATTTAAGAGAATGAACCTGAAGATAATTTGTCTGACAGGAAAGTCTCATTCGACATTGGCGAAGAACAGCGATGTGGTGCTGGATGTCTGTGTGAAAGAAGAGGCCTGCCCAATGAACTTAGTACCCACAGCAAGCACGACGGTGACCCTTGCCATGGGAGACGCTCTTGCTGTGGCCCTTTTTGAGAAGAGGGGTTTCAGGGAAGAAGACTTTGCCCTCTTTCATCCAGGTGGAGCCATTGGGAGAAGGCTCCTTCTCACGGTAGGCGATCTAATGCATACTGGCTCGGATATCCCTGTCGTCAGGGAAGATAACAATATGAAGGAAGTGATATATGAAATGACCTCAAAGAAACTGGGTATGACGGCAGTAGTGGATAAAGATAAAAGGCTCGCAGGGATAATAACAGATGGCGATCTCCGGAGGGTAATCGAGAAGGAGACGGATATCTTTAAGCTTAGTGCCCGGGAAATCATGACAAAAAATCCCAAGGTGACACGTAAGGATTCCCTTGCAGTCTCTGCCGTTCAGATGATGGAAACCCACTCGATAACATCCCTTGTTGTTTTGAATGATAACAGGACAATCGATGGGATTATACATCTCCATGATTTGTTGAAGAAGGGGATAGTATGAAAATGTGGAATGCGGAGTGCGGAATTTAGATTTAAGGAATTTGTATGGGCATTAAGGATTTAGAGACTCTTAGAAAAAAGGCAAAGAGGATAAGATTTCTGTTGCTGGATGTCGATGGGATCATGACCGACGGTAAGATATTTGTGGATGGTCATGGAAATGAGTTCAAGACCTTTCATATTCACGATGGACATGGTATCTATCTTCTGAAAAAGACAGGGATCGAGGTCGGGATAATCTCTGGAAGAAGCGCAAAGGCTGTTGAGTACAGGGCAAGAGAGCTTCACATTAAAGAAGTTCATCAGGATGCCAGAGACAAGGTCAAGGTATACGAAGAAATAAAGGCTAAATATAACCTGGCTGATGAATATGTAGCATTCATGGGCGATGACCTGATAGATCTCCCTCTCTTACAGAGGGTGGGTTTCTCAGCAACGGCGGCGGATGCCATCAGTGAAGTCAAAGATGTCGTCGATATGGTGACAGAGAAGAAGGGCGGGGAAGGTGCTGTACGTGAAGTAATAGACTTTATCCTGAAAATAAAGAGTTGACTGTGAATCTTCCCAACATCCTTTCCATTTTACGCATCTCATTAATTCCTGTCTTTATTATCGTCTTTGCCACTCAATCGACTGTTAGCTCACAGTGGGCCGCCTTGATATTTATCATCGCATCGATTACAGATTGGTTCGATGGTTATATTGCCAGGAGATGGGGACAGGTGACACTCTTTGGTAAATTTCTTGACCCTGTTGCAGATAAACTCCTTATCCTCTCAGCACTGATTATGCTTGTAGAGTTCAGGAGGGTAACCTCATGGATTGCCATCGTCATCATTGGGAGGGATTTGGCTATAACGGGATTAAGGGCGATCGCATCCTCCATGGGGATTGTCATCGCAGCAAAGGAGATGGGGAAATACAAAACTACTGTACAAATTGTTGCCATTATACTCCTTATCCTGGATTATCCTGTACTCCTCTATGGAAAAAACATAGATCTGCATCTGTGGGGTACCGTAGGGATATGGTTATCGGCAATGCTGTCCCTTCTCTCGGCTTTTGACTATCTCTTGAAATTCTGGCGTGACCTGAGAGGACGACATTAAATACGATGGGTGATGATTTGTACCAAATTTTTCTCATCATTGGCAGTTATCTCCTTGGGGCAATACCCTTCGGCCTTATTACTGCAAAGACTATGGGGAGAGGTGATATACGGAAGATGGGGAGTGGCAATATAGGAGCTACTAATGTACTCAGAAATGTGGGGAAGTTGGGTGGGCTCATGACCCTTCTTCTGGACTCAGTAAAGGGGATTATCCCTGTGCTGATAGCAGAATCGTGGTGGGGTATGAACCTATGGACCTTAGGGGTAGCATTGGCGGCAATTTTGGGTCATAATTTTCCTGTATACCTTGGATTCAAAGGGGGAAAAGGGGTAGCTACAAGCTTAGGAGTTGTCGTAGCGCTATGGCCCCCCATCGGTCTTATCATGGTTGGAATATGGGTGATAAGCGTCTTTATCTGGAGATACTCTTCATTGGCTGCCTTGACATCCTTTTCGTTTTTACCGATTATAATACTTATAGTAGATAGATCTGTTCAAAATCTTGTCTTTTCATTCCTCATTTCAGCAATGATCTTTTATCGACATATCGAGAACATAAAGAGACTCTTCACCGGCGAAGAGAAGAAGATCGGAAAGGGTGGAAGCTCATCCGTACTCATTCTGATCCTCATACTCCTTTTAAGTAATCGTATTGCATATGGAGGAGATGTTGCTTATAAGTCGACAATACCCGTTGAGGTGCAAAAAATATGGGAGGAGAGACGTGTTGCCCTATCGTCCGGGGATACTATGGCCAGTGAGGCGATGTTAAATAATATTATCGAAGTAAGATATAAACTTGGAATAAACAGGATGGATGAGATATCCGCCCTTTTAGTAAGAGAAGGATATCAGTCCCTTGAGAAAGGGATGGCAGAAGAGGCCTATAAGCTGAGTCACAAGGCTATAGAGATATCTCCCTATTATGCGCCTGCCTATTTCCTGTCCGCTGGATCCCTCTATAAGATGTCAAATATCATGGCATCGATATCTGAGTGTATTCGTGGTCTAAAGGTGTCAGTGCGAGACTTCTGGACCCTTTTCAACATAATTGGCAGGCTATATACCGTTGTTGTCATTGCTGCAAGCTGCACATTTCTCACCTTTTTGATCGCATGGCTATTGAGGGTGTTGCCGATCTTCTTCCACACATTCAGGGAGATGACCTCGGGGTTTATTGACAATCCTCTCCGCCCAATCTTCTTTGGAACTTTTGCTATCCTTCCTCTGATATTTGGCATAGGGTGGTTTATCGTGTTCTGGATTGCCGGGGTATGGATATATCTCTCAAGAAAGGAGAGGATGACTGCCTTATTGGGGGTAGCATTTTTTCTCCTTCTGCCGCAGGTTATTAGATATGATTCCTTATTCATAACCGGACAGGATAATCTGACCCTCCAGGGATTATTAGCCATAGAGAGGGGTTATGGAGAGCAGGAGCTGATTGACAGACTTAAAGATGGTTATAAGAATGAACCTGAGAATACCTATCTTCCTTTGAGTATTGCCTATCTTTTCTACAAGCAAGGCCATGTAGAAGAATCAATGAATTACTACAAAAAACTGTCAAAGGTAGATCAGGAGAGCATAAGGATATCGGCCCTGAATAGTATCGGAAATATCCATTTTACAGCTGGCAGATACGATGATGCCATAGCGTCCTACAAGAAGGCCATCGATACGACCCCTGATTCTGCAATACCCCTGTATAATCTCAGTCAAGCCTACAGAGAGAAATTAATGTT
>JAHFEQ010000033.1:17990-21537 GCA_023248395.1 Nitrospirota bacterium | reverse complement strand
ACTGTCAAAGGTAGATCAGGAGAGCATAAGGATATCGGCCCTGAATAGTATCGGAAATATCCATTTTACAGCTGGCAGATACGATGATGCCATAGCGTCCTACAAGAAGGCCATCGATACTACCCCTGATTCTGCAATACCCCTGTATAATCTCAGTCAAGCCTACAGAGAGAAATTAATGTTTGCCGAGGCAGAAAGTACCTATGAGGCGGCAAAGGGGATTAATCCGGAGGGCGTAGGAATATACACTACCCTTTCAAGTAAAGGAAAGGGATACAAGACAATAGACTACCCGGTTAGTGGGCGTGATTTATGGACTGCAGCGCTCAGAACGGCAGAGGATTCCAATACCCTGTCTATGGGTATTCTCCGGGGGATAATCAGGATACCTCCTGACAGGTTCTTTTTCTTAGGTATCAGTATCCTTATCTTCCTTACGGTTCTATCCTATTTTAAGCCACGAACACCATTGGCCTATCATTGCCCCAAGTGCAATCAAATTGTCTGCGGTTGGTGTACGGGTTCAAAGATATTCGGCGGCCTATGCAAGGATTGCAGAAGGAAGGACCATACGATTGAAGAAGCAAAGGGTTTAGACAGGCGCATATCTTTCATCTTGCCTGGTGTGTGGCATATCTATAAAGGATGGGTCGGGCTCGGTGGTGTGATCAGCTTTATATTCTTTACAGGGCTTTCAGGACTGATCCTTGCGGGGATAGACGATACCTGGTATATGGCCTATGATCTTCACAGGTGGTTTGTCATGGTATGGGTTTTTTTGATATTACTGTCCTACCTGATTCTCCCAATCCATTTTAAATATATAAAGATACGATTCAAGACATAAGGTATGGCGTTAGAAGGCTCTATAAAAGAGTTTGGACTTGCTGATATTTTTCAGCTCATAGGTCTTCAAAAGAAGAGTGGGATACTGACCATTCATCAAAATGAAGTATTAGCAACCATAACTTTCTATAAGGGACAGATCGTCTATGCCGTTTCATCGAAAAGGGAAGAAACAGAAAAGGTTGGGAGACTCCTTATCACCGCGGGTAAGCTGACAGAGAAGGAAATCGAGAAGGCGTTAAGTATTCAGGAGAAGACAGGGGATAAAATCGGTCACATTCTGGTGACATCAGGCTTTATATCAAAGGATGACCTTAAAGAGGCCTTGCAGATTCAGATAAAGGATGTTATCTTCCAAATACTGAGATGGAAGGAGGGGGGGTATAGGTTCGACATCCAGGATACAGAATTTGATAAGGAGTATCAAATAGCTGTTCAAGCCGATTTTATCCTGATGGAAGGTATAAGGATGCTGGATGAATGGCCTTATATTGAGGGCATCATTCCCTCCGATAGTATCGTGTTTTCTCAATGTTATAAAAGTGATGAAACAGAAAGATTATTTTCTTCATTAAGTATAAAAGAGATCGGGGTAGTTAACCTTATCGATGGGCTGCGGGATATCAGGGGGATAGTAAACCTGTCCCAGTTCAGTGAATTTGAGGTGTATAAGATCATCGCGACCCTCCAGGTCTCCGGACTCATTTCACCTACCTCCTCATCGGACAGGCTGGAAGAGGCTATTGCCACTAAGGGAAATGAGAAGAGGTGGCTATGGACCGCAGTGCAGATAGCCATCCTCTCCTTTACTGTTAGCTTTGTACTTATTTTGATGCCTGTCAGAGAGATGTTTGGAATAAATGAGATACTTGCAGCATCAGAGATGGTTAAAAACAGGTCAGCCAAAAAGGAGTTGGCCTCTCTGCACAGGGCTGTCAGATATTATTTCCTGATCAATGGGGCACTTCCCGATTCCCTGGAACCTCTATACTCAGAGAACTATCTTAAGAGAAAAATGACAACGGATCCATGGGGAACTCCTTTTATCTATGAAAAATACAATTCTCCGAAGTCTGATTACAGACTCTACAGCAACGGGGCAGACAGGCTGGCAGGGACTCAGGATGATATCTTCTGATAAATCTACAATCCTGCCTTGACTCTATCCAATCCCTATAGTATCGTGAGCAATTACTTACATTAGGTTATCGTCTTTAATGCTTATGAGGAGGGGGATATGCAATGTAGACGGTCTTTATTTCGTTGTTCATTCTTCTTAGTCCTTAGTTTCGTGTTTTCTTTCAACAGGCATTGTCCACCTTCCGCCTTTGCCGATGAGGTGGTTCTGACCCTGAAGGATGCCTACTCCTCCGCTCTCAAGGAACATGAGGCCATAAAGATAGCAGAGGAGGGGCTGTATCAGTCTGAGCAAGGAAGGAAAAAGGCATTATCCAATGTCCTTCCGACTCTATCGGCTGATGCGGGTTATACGAAATATTCCTCAGACAAGAGATCATCGTTTACAGTAATACAGCCGGATTACAGTTATAACTACAGTCTAAAATTAGGCATCCCTATTTACCGTGGCGGCAGGGAATGGAGTGCCTTGAGGCAGGCAAAGTACTTATTGGAAGCAGGTGAGAAGGGACTCTCGATTACCCGAGAGAATGTCCTCATGGAGGTATCGAGCGCCTACTATGGTGTCCTTAAAGTGATGAGGGAGATCGAGATAAAGGAGGCGGATCTGAAACGGGCAGAGGAGAGAAGCAGGGCAGCCTCTGCGAGGTTCAAGGTAGGTGAAGTAACCAAGGCGGCTGTCTTGAGGACAGACGCGGAGGTGGCCGGGATTCAAGCTGCTCTCACAGGGGTGAAGAGGGACCTCCTTGTCTCCCAGGATAGATTATCAAGACTTGTCGGGATCACTTTGGGGTTCAAATTGGTAGAGCCACCGCAGAAGACTGCCCCTTCTGAAGGGATTGAATATCTTCTAAAGACTGCCCTTGACAACCGGGATGATTATTTAAAATCTAAGGATGAGGAAGAAATAGCCAAGGAGGGTATCAAATATGCCAGGGGGGGCTTCATGCCGACTCTCAGGTTGGATGGTGTCTATTCATGGAAGGATCAGGATCCAATATCCGCAGCCTTTTTTATCAGGGAGAGTATATTCGCCTCCGTGACACTCTCTTTTCCATTGTATGAAGGCGGGTTAAGGGTGGCGGAGGTTAAAGAGTCAGAGAGTAAACTAAGGGCGGAGGAACTAAAGAGGATAAATCTTAAAAAAGAGATAGAACTTGAGGTGCGGGAGGCCTATTACAATCTGGAGGCCATCAGTTCAGCAACGGAATTTTATAGGAAACAGGTCTCCTTTGCAGAAGAAAATTACAATATGGTCTTTAAACAGTTTACCTATGGCCTTGCAACCAATGTAGATGTGATAGATGCCAACTCCACTCTTGTTGCAGCGCAAGAATCCCTTGCTAATAGCACCATTGATCTTCAGGTGGCGATCCTTGAATTAAAGAGAAGGATGGGGGTTCTTCTCAAGGAAATAGAAGGCGAACAATGAAATCCTATACCAATGAGAAACTCCTTTAAAAGTTGACATAATATCTATTATCAGACAATTTAAGGCGCGTCGGGATACCCTAATACAGGCCCCGATTATAGCTAACAAATTTTTGTCACACCGTATATTTTT
>JAHFEQ010000033.1:0-17980 GCA_023248395.1 Nitrospirota bacterium | reverse complement strand
TTAAAAGTTGACATAATATCTATTATCAGACAATTGAGATGCGTCAGGACATCCGAACGACTACGCCCTATAACAGTTTAACAAATTTTTGTCACACCGTTTATTTTTTGACTACTAAAGATCCCATAATGTTCAAATTTTTAATTCCTAATCGAGAAATCTGTGATGTTCTACATACCTACGACAAGCTTATATTCCGCGGAGATGACGCACTCTATGGGCTGGGCTAAAGTCTTTAATGAAGTTCTAATTGAACATATGGTATTAATTTTGCATTCGTTGAATAAATTAGAAAGGAGGTTCCCACGATGCACTGTCCTAAATGTAAGGGGTTCATGGTATCAGAGCGGTTTACAGACTTCTCTCTCGTCTTCTATGCGTGGCGCTGTATAAATTGTGGCACGATAATCGATACCACTATCCTGCAAAACAAGAAAAGACCTTTAATTATGATCGGCGACCTTTGTGCGTTAAAGGTTTAAAGAAGAAGGGCTCCTGCCTACTACCACCAAGCTTGCCTCAGCCTGTCCTAACAAGCCTATTTTAACCTTCACCTTCCTTGATTTTGTCTCTGAACTAACATAAAGTACATAATGTTATCATCAACACCGTCCCTTCCTTATTTATTAAAGGAGGTTGGGGAAAATGCTCAGGATCATAGGCGGCACGGCCAAGGGTAGGTTATTGAAGGTACCGACTGGCTCTAAAATACGTCCGACTTCTGACAAGGTTCGAGAGTCGTTGTTTAACATTATAGGTCCCCACATTATCAAGGGGGCAAGATTTATGGACCTCTTTGCTGGTTGTGGTGCAATAGGCATAGAGGCATTAAGCAGGGGGGCTGAGCATGTGACCTTTGTCGAATCTAATCCAAGGCACGTCAAAACCATTTTGGTAAATTTGGAAATCTGCGGATTTCAGCAATCCGCTCAAATCGTTTGTGCTGATGTACTATTAGCGTTGAATAGATTAGAACCACATAACCCATCATATGACATCCTATTTATTGACCCCCCCTATAACTATTCTAAATGGAAAATACTCTTGCCAAAGATAATCATAAGTGTTAATATTTCTGATTACGGTTTACTAATTGCCGAGCATTCTTCCAAGGTTGCTCTGCCTGAAAGGATGGACAAGCTTGCATTGCACGGTAATTATGTTTATGGAGATACTACACTAACCGTATATAGAACGGCAAGCCGTAAAAGGGAATAATCATTAATGGGTGTCAAGGCTATCTATCCTGGGACCTTTGATCCAATTACAAACGGACATATCGATATCCTTTTCAGAAGCCTAAGAATTTTTGACCATATCGTGGTAGGTATAGGACCAAATCCAAAAAAAGCCGCCCTCTTTTCGCTTGAAGAAAGGATATCTATGATACAGGAGTCTGTAAAAGGTATTTCGCATGTGTCGGTTGAGACCTTTGATGGACTTCTTGTAGATTTTGCTAAAAGGCATAATGCCAAGGCAATCATCAGAGGGTTAAGGGCTATGTCAGACTTCGAGTACGAATTCCAGATGGCACTGATGAACCGAAAACTTGATAATAACATAGAAACGGTATTTCTTATGCCAAGTGAGGAGTATTCATATCTTACATCAAGTATCGTAAAAGTAGTGGGAAGTTTCGGAGGAGATGTTTCCTCGTTAATTCCAAAACATGTGCATTATATGTTAAAAGAAAAGTTCAATAAAAATAGGGGGTGAAACTGTCATGTCTTTATCTAAACGTGCTGCTTTAATAAAGCCCTCCCCTACCCTATCATTAGAGGCCAGGGCAAAGGCTATGAGGAGGGAAGGGATCGATGTGATAAGTTTTAGTGCAGGTGAACCTGACTTTGATACTCCGAATGGGGTAAAGAATGCGGCTATAAAGGCAATCGAGGGTGGGTTTACTAAGTATACTCCATCATCCGGTACGGATGAACTTAGACACGCAGTTGCCAACAAGTTAGCGAAGGAGCAAGGGCTTTATTATAAGCCCGAGGAAATACTTATATCCTGTGGTGCAAAGCATAGCCTTTATAATATTGCAATGACCCTCTTTGAGGAGGGAGATGAGGTGATCATACCTTCTCCATACTGGGTAACTTATCCAGAGCAGGTATTATTGTGTGGAGCCAGGCCTGTCATAATTGAGGCACATCCGAGCGATGACTTCCTGATAAGGCCAGAGGCTTTTAAAGATGCCATTACACCAAGGACAAAGGGCTTAATTCTGAATACGCCTTCCAATCCTGTTGGTTCGGCATATGATAGACAGCAACTGGAAAGGATAGCAGAAATTGCAGTAACACATAATATTTATGTTATATCCGATGAAATTTATGGGGAAATTGTATATGATGGTTTTAGGCAGGCAAGCATCGCTTCAATAGGTAAAGACATCCATAAGCTCACTATTGTTGTAAACGGTGTCTCAAAGTCATATGCCATGACCGGGTGGAGGATTGGATATGCAGCTGGCCCACAGGAGATAATCAAGGCTATGGGAAACATCCAGAGCCAGAGTACATCTAACCCCACATCTATATCTCAAAAGGCCGCAATTGAGGCATTGACTGACGGATACAAGGATTTTATTGCGATGATGGTTGAAAGATTTGATAAAAGACGGCACTATATCGTAGATAGATTGAGAAATATTGAGGGTATTTCTTGCTTTATGCCTAAGGGTTCGTTCTATGTATTTCCCAATATATCAGGAATCCTTGGGAGGAGATATAATAACAACCTCATAGAATCCTCTGCGAAGTTTGCGGAATATCTTTTAAATGATGCAAAGGTTGCTGCAGTGCCTGGTGAAGCGTTTGGCTCACCTGGATATATGCGCCTTTCTTATGCTACATCTATGGAGAACATTGAAAAAGGTCTTGACCGGATCGTGACAGCTATTAAGAATCTCAAATAATATGATTCCAGAGATTAAGAAGGGGATTACAGTGATTATTAATCTATGTAATCTTCATTTATAATCTCTGTAATTGATTTATTATAAAAGGGAGGTGTTGGAAGAAGTGCCAATTTATGAGTATAAGTGCAGTAAGTGCGGGCATACTTTCGAGGTCATACAAAAGGTTATTGACCCGCCAATTACACAATGTACGAAGTGCTCTGGTCCGACAAATAAAATAATATCTTCTGCTGGTCTTGTATTTAAAGGAAGTGGATGGTATATCACTGACTATTCCTCCAAGAGGGATTCCAGTGAGGGGCCTAAGACAGAAAAGGGTTCAGAGAAGAAAGAGGATAAAAAGGATACGACCAAGGCCGTTACTTAAAATCCCTTTTCTGGAATATCATACCAGATAAGAGGAGCACAATAGATATATAAAAAAGCCCATATAAAGTTACAAGGGAGAGATATATGGGGGAGATCTCAATTCCATAGACAACACGTCCCTTAACATTAAAGTTATCAAGATTGGGTAGTAAATAGTAGATGAGGTTGATGACCCCTTTCAGCGTAACACTCTGAAGTTTCTCCCCAATGAGTCTAATATCCTCTGTAAGATGACCAATTATGTATAGAGCAATAGTGAATATGGCGCTCAAGGAGGAAGAACTTGAGAATGTAGAAAACATAAGTGCAATAGCTGTCACAACCATTAGCTCTATTAAGATAAGGTAGATAGCCTTCCAGATATCAGGATTAACATTAAGAATGCTGTGTCCCCATTGCAATTCATTTATGGCTAATACGATATAGAGCCCTATTCCCATTATGGTCGTATTAACTGCGATAGTTAAGAGTAGGCCAATATATTTACCTATCAGGAACTGATAGCGAGGCATAGGCTTTGAAAGAATATTGTAGATCGTCCTCTTCTCTATTTCTTTACTGATAAGTCCTATACCAAGAAATATCGCTATGAGGACTCCAAATATATTGATACTCGCAAGCCCTATATCAATAATTATCTTTGACTGTTCACCCACTGTTAAGGTGGCAAGAAGAAGGGATGTTCCAATCATTAGGAGGGCAAAAAAGAGGAGGTTGTAGAGTATCTTATCCCTTATAGCTTCTTTAAATGTATTTATGGCAATAACAAGTATCCTCAAGATATTCTTTCCCCTGTCTTCTTCAAAAAGAATTCTTCTAAAGTCTCTCGCTGAGGCACTACAGAAACGATTCTACCCTTTCCACTCCGTATCATCTCTAACATGAAATCTAATTGATTTTCATCTGGTAATTTTATTGACACCTGTCCCCCTGTCTCACAAATTGTGAACCCCATGGCCTTCCCATGAATCAATATCTCTTGGTTGATATCACTGACAATGATCTCGATATACTTGATTTTGGCATCAATAATCTCGGTTGGCTTTCCAACATTCACAAGCTCACCTTTCATCAGGATCCCTACCCGATCACACACCATTTCCACATCAGGTATGATGTGGGTGCTGAAAAATATCGTCTTTCCTTCTTCTTTTAGTCGCAGTATAAGATCGCGGATCTCTTTTCTACCTATGGGATCAAGACCAGACATCGGTTCATCGAGTATTATAAGGTCAGGATGGTTGATAAGGGCCTGGGCTATACCTATTCTCTGGAGCATCCCTTTTGAAAACTTACGAAGCTGCAAGTCAGCAGCGTCTTTTAGTCCTACCATTGTAAGCAACGTATCTATGCGCTCTTTTAATTCGTCTCTCTCTAATCCGAACAACTGGCCATAGAACTTCAAGAACTCCTTTGAACTTAGATAGTCATAGAAGTAGGGCTGCTCAGGCAGAAATCCTATACGCTTCTTTATCTCCACATCTCCTAATTCTCTTCCAAGTATCCATGCCTTACCATTGGTGGGATATATCAGTCCTATGAGCATCTTTATCGTAGTCGTCTTACCAGCACCATTTGGACCAAGAAAACCAAAAATCTCCCCTTCTTTTACTTCAAGATTCAGATTTCTGAGGGCCGTTACACGCCTTCCTCTAAATCCAATTTTGAACACCTTTGTAAGATTCTCTGTCTTTATAACAGTGGGGTGCATTTCTCTAAACTTTCAGTTCCTTAACTCTTTAGCTCTTCAACTCGTTTATTTTTTCCCGTATACCTTCATCCGCTCTTTTACAACACTACTATACACCCTACTATCGCTTGAATTAAAGTAATAAAATCCTCCAAACGGCTCTTGCGGAATCTCTTTGATAATCCCTTTTCTAACCAAATCCTGTAGATTATCAGGATATAAATTATATATCTCTTTATATCTATTTACTGCCCCCTCTAAGAACCTTGCATCCCTTTCTACAATGACCTCCTTTATCCTTTGCTCTAACGCTGATTTAACCTTTTCATCGTCGGTCTCTTTGTACATCCTCGCTAAAAATTCAAGTGCCACATTGGGATTCCCAGCCTGGACATAAAGCCGTGCTGCAAGTTTTGGCAGGTATGTTGGATGCCCTGGAAGCTTAGAGGCCAGGCTCATATATTCAGCAGCGGATTCATAATCATCAAGATAGAAGAAATTATTAAATCCTATATAAAATGGGATCTGCCAGACTGTGGTATTTTCTTTCATCCCTTTTTTCAAAAGCATGTTACTTAAATCAGGTCGATTACCTAACGTGGATAGGGTAACACCTCCCAACTGGTATGCATAAACAAATTTGGGATCGAGTGTTGTTACTACATTTAATGCATTATAAATCCATGTATACCCTTTCGAAGTCACGACTTTGTCTCCAATGACCTGTATGGCACGAAGCCATATAATATCCCCGACAAGCTGCTCATACCCCAATGTCATGGGCTTCAGGTATTCCCCTTTAGGAAGCATCATAAATTTCTCAATTCTCTGTTCAATATCTTTGTATCCTTCGATCTGGATCTGGGTGAGATAAACAGATAGAGCAATGGGGACTATTAAGAGCTGGATGAGATAATTCTTAAATCGTTCCATTCTTCTATTATGGCGTGGTAACGTCGTTCTGCAGGATAGTGAAGAGCCTACCTTGATTGTAGAGCCATTGGTCCGTAGAGGCGTCTCTGTCTATATTCCCTACCGCAGCTGCAGTAAATGTATTATCGGCGGCTACCGACCCTGGATCAGAATAATTTACTCCTACCTCAGGAGATGTGGGGGTCCCTGCCGCAGCCCCTCCATTATACCAGTAACGATAACGGGTTCTACCTATGGGCTGCCAGCCAATGCCAGTCCAGTTGGTGATATATGTGTTATATTCTGCTCTATATGATGTGGCAAGTTCACCAATAGAACCTAAATTGATCTTAGCCTCTGCCTGTTTTGCGCGAGCCTGATAGGATAGAAACCCTCCGGTAGCGAGGGTTACAAGGATTCCGATAATCGCCACGGCAATCATCAACTCGATCAGGGTAAAACCCTCTTGACTGTTATTCTTAGTCATAACCATCTTCTGTGAGTATCCCATTTATCAGATAAAAAAAGGGGCGAGAATCCTATGCGCCCCTTTTTAGTAAGACTGAATCATCCTCTTTTTTTAGAGGACTATGTACCAACATCGTTAGTTGGGTTAGTTAAGGTACGAGTCTCAACATATGTCCAGATATCACAGGTAGCATCTGCGTCAACATCTCCTTGGGCTGCTGCTACAAATGTGCTCGCAGTTGATGCCACTGCAACACCAGGAACTGTACCTGCCTGCGCAGCTGCACAGTTACCTGCAGTTATTGGAACACCAGCAGCCACGCCAACCCCTGCACCATCCGGATCTATCCCTGTGGCATTGTAAAAATAGCCATATCGTGTACTACCTTGTGGACCCCATCCCAACTGAGTCGGTGTAGCCACATAGGTATCGTTTTCCGATCTGAATGCCTCAGCCGTTGTCCCTATGGCCCCTAAGTTTGTCTTTGCCTCGCTCTGCTTTGACTTGGCCTGGAATCTCATGAAGTTAGGGATCGCTATGGCGGCGAGTATTCCCAAGATTGCCACCACAATCATTAATTCAATAAGGGTAAACCCCTTCTCATTTTTTCTCTGCATTCTGTTTATTTTGCTAAGTAAACCCATCGTGTTCTCCTTTCCTTTCGTTATAACTCAATCCCCCTTCGTCCCCCTTTATCAAAGGGGGATTCTAAACTATATTAATCTTGCATCATGGTCGAGGTTACCATATAAAAGCATATTCACCTCCTCTCATAATTCATTTAATAACAGAAATAAGCAAGTTTAATACCATGCACCACTGCAATAAATTTAGTTATTAATTATCAATATGATATATACATATACTTAATGTATTATATGATATTTAGATAATCTCCTAACGGGCCAATGTGACATTTTTTGTCACGTTCATATGGTTTGCTTGACATCTTTTTGTATCTTACAAGTTCATTGAAATGATGAAGTGGGCCTTTTAGGATAAAGATCGAGGTCTAATTAGGTTGTTGTTCTGCATTGAAGGAACATCTCGTGGATTTTGTTCTTTGTTCTGTTCTATAGATTTATTTTTATGGTCTTCTTCAATAGAGTTCCCAAACCCCAGTTCTTTAAATTTCTCGATAAGCTTTTCATTTTCGATATTCATCTTCAGGGCTTTTACCCATTCTTCTCTTGCCTCTGTCTTCATATTCTTCCCCAAATAGGCATATCCGAGATGTTCCAGAATAACAGGGTCATCTGGCATAAGTTCTGCCGCCCTTCTAAGCTGTTCTATCGCCCTATCATACCAGCCCTTCTTGTAGTACGCCCATCCAAGACTATCAATGAATGCCCCGTTATTTGGCTTTATCGTTAATGCCCTCTCCACAAGAGATATGGCGTCATCTAAATTTATCCCTTTATCAGCAAAACTGTATCCTAAATAATTCAAGGCATTTTCATGCTCTGGGTCTAACTCAATTGTCTTTCTCATTTCCCCTTCCATTTCTTCAAATCTTCCAAGTTTGTCAAATACAATTCCAAGGTTAAAATGTAATTCAGCATCATTTGGTGCGGCATCTATACCCTCTATATACACCCCCTCCGCCACTTTATAATCACCCCCCTGTGAGTATATCATTCCTAACATCAAATAGGCATTAGATCGTTTAGGATCAAGTGTAATGGCCCTCTCCAATATAGTGATAGCCTTATCCTTGTCACCCTTTTGGGCAGTGATAAACCCCAGATGAAGGTATCCCTCGATATGATCAGGATTTATTGTAGTTACTGTTTCATATTCCCTTTGAGCATTATCATAATCTTTTGTCTCTTCGTAAAGATATCCTAAATACTCATGAAGCCTTGAATCCTTTGGTCTTGCTGCAACGACGATTTTCACCTTTTCTATAGCCTTTGAATAATTATTCATTTCCTTATAGAGGAGTGACAATTTAAATAAGATATCTAAGTCAGGGGGATTATGCTCCAATGCCCCCTCCAGTACACTGATCGATCTCGGATATTCCTTTCTCTGGGCATATATTTGTACCAGCTGGAAGAGGGCTTCACGACTCAAAGGATTAATATTTGCAAGAATATCTTTGTAGATACGTTCTGCTCTGTCGTTGTTTCCCTCTCTTATATAAGTAGCCGCAATCTTTAGATATGCAGGTTCAAAGTTGGGCTTTTTAGAGAGGGCTTCTTTGTAGTTTTTCCTTGCCTTCCTCATGTCTCCTTTATCAAAATAGACATCTCCAAGGTAGATGTATCCAACATGGATTTCTGGATTAAGATCAATTCCCTTTTTGATAGATTGGGTGGCCTTGTCATACTCTTTTAGATGGGATAAGGCCATACCTCTATAGAAATAAGCCCTGATGTGTTTAGGCTCTTTTTCTAAAAGTTTATCATAGGTCTCTACAGACTTTTCATAATCTCCAATATTGAAATACATCTCAGCAAGAAGGAGGAGGGCATACGAGGGCTTTGGTGCAAGAACAACTAACCGGTTCATAGTCTCAATAGCGTCATTGATATGTCCCAATTTCCCCTGCAGGATTGCAACACGGGATAGGAGAAATACAGAGTCCTTATCATATAAAAGGGCCTCTTCATACTTTTTAAGTGCCTTATCAAACTCCCCGGTCTGCTCATATATATAACCCTCTAAAAAACCAGAATAAGCATCAGGAGAGTAGACTTGTTTTTTTGTCTCAGGAACAGCGCTCTCAATGATAGTAGTCATGGGGTAATCTGTACCCCCTTCCATCGTCTCCTGTCGCAGGGGGGCACAAGCACTTATCCATAGTGATATAAAGATTAAAATAATTATAAACCTATACATGTTTTCCTGATTCCTTTTGTCTCCGCTAACCATCGGTATCTCCATGCATCTTCTCAAGATTTTCGAATCTTGTATATTTATCTATAAAGGCCATCTTGACTGTACCTACAGGACCATTTCTCTGCTTCCCGATGATGATCTCAGCAACTCCCTTATTTTCCTCATTCTGTTTGTATACTTCATCCCGATATATAAAGAGGATAACATCAGCATCTTGTTCAATGGCTCCGGATTCCCGCAAGTCAGCAAGCATGGGTCTCTTATCATGTCGTGATTCTACAGCACGATTTAACTGTGACAGGGCTATAACGGGCACAGAAAGTTCCTTTGCAAGGGCCTTGAGAGACCTTGATATTTCAGAAATCTCCTGCTCACGCGTATCAGATCCTCCTCGGCGGCGCTCTCCGCGGCCACTCATAAGTTGCAGATAGTCTACTACAACGAGACTTAAACCATGCTCTGCTTTGAGTCTTCTCGCCTTGGCCTTCATCTCCAGGACAGATGTCCCGGGGGTATCATCAATAAATATTGGGGCCTCGGAAAGACGGCCAGCCGCCGTAGTTAGCCTTGGCCAGTCAGACTTGCTCAAAAAACCAGACCGCAGTTTATGCGAATCTACTCTCGCTTCGGCACATAACATCCTTATAACAAGTTGTTCCTTTGCCATTTCCAGGCTAAAAATAGCCACTGTCTGTCCCTTCTCAATACTCGCATATTGTGCTATACAGAGGCAGAGGGCCGTTTTCCCCATAGAAGGACGTCCTGCGACTATAATGAGATCAGAGGGTTGAAATCCAGAGGTAAGCATATCAAGGTCATAAAAGCCTGTTGGAATACCTGTGACACGCTCCTTTTTCTCAGATAGACGCTCTATAGTCTCAAAACTATCCTTTATAATATCCTTTATAATCATAAAAGATGGTCTTATCTTTTTTTCGGAGATGCTGAACATTGCATTTTCAGCATAATCAAGGAGTTCTTCAATATCCCGAGAATCTTCATACCCCTGACTGATGATCTCCGTAGCGGTGCTTATCAGATTCCTGAGTAACGACTTCTCATAAACGATTTTAGCATGGTATTTGATATTGGCTGCTGTCGGAACAGTATTGGATAGCATAGAAAGGTATGTTGCACCACCGATACTATCCAACTCATTCCTCTTACGCAGAAATTCAGTGAGGGTAACTAAATCTATCGCCTCATTCTTCTCGTTCAGATCCAGCATGGCAAGAAAGATCCTTTTATGGGCCTCTTTATAAAAGGCACTTGGCACTATAATCTCCATAGCCTTATAGAGTGCATTATTCTCAATAAGTATGGCCCCAAGCACAGATTGCTCTGCCTCAATATTCTGTGGTGGAATTTTATAAGTGGTATCTTCTGTGTCGGTACTGAATACACCCATTTACCTACTCCGCAATTTCCTCTCACCCTTCTTTAATAAAGGGGGGTGAGAGGGGATTATTTTTTCTTTGCTAACCTTTGTCTTTTTCCCTGTTTTTACATCTATGACAGAATACTCCTTTACCTTTTCCCCTTGTATCACAATCACCTTTTCTATCTTATTCTTTTTAGCATAATCAACGGAAGCATCTGCATCCTGTCCCTCAGTATCCATAATGACCCTGCATCCCGCCCCTCTAAGCTCTCTGCCTATTTCAATAATCAAACCATGATCCTTCTTGTCTCCAATAATCAAATAATGGATGCCACTATCAGTAAAAGACCTTCCCTGTTTCTCTTTTGCCATGATAATCGATTCTATGTCAATTGCAAATCCTGTAGAAGGGCATTCATGCCCAAATCTCCCTATCAGGGTATCATATCTGCCGCCACGTCCAATCGGATAGGCCATACCAGGAGAGAATATCTCGAAGAAAAGACCTGAATAATAGTCAATCCCTCTTATGTCGCATAGATCAAAAAGGACATGATCCGTGAGCTGATGTAAGCGCAAGATCGAGCAAATCTGCCGTAAATTCTCTATCGCCTTTGCTGAATCTTTATTCCGTGCAATCTGAAGTGCCTTATCGAATATCTCTTCACCACCAAAAAGAGTGGGAATCTGAAGTATATTTTTTTTAGTCTTTCCAGTTATCCCTATACGGTCAAGGATAGATTCGAGAAGGTCAACATCTCTTTTAACGATAGCCTCCTGTAAGGTCTGTTCATTCTCAGGTAAAAGATTCTGCCCATAAGAATCTTTAAGAAAAGATACTATACCACATAAATAGCCCACTTGACCTATCACAATCTTGAAATCGTCAATTCCCAATCCCCTTACTGCTTCAGATGCAACAGCAATTATTTCTGCATCGGCTTCCGGAGCAGAGGTCCCTACAAGCTCGCAACCCATCTGAAACATCTCCCGTTCTCTGCCTGCATGTGATTCTTCATACCTGAAAACATTTCCATAATAGCATAGTCTGAGGGGTTTGGGTTCATCAGAAAGGATACCGGCCGCCATCCGTGACACTTGCGGGGTGATATCAGGCCGTAAGATCATCAACTTCCCACTCTCTCTGTCTACAAATTTATAACTCTTTTCGAGCAGACCGCTACTAAGACCGGCGGCCAGGATATCAAGATATTCAAAAACAGGGGTTACAACCTCTTTATAACCCCATTTAAAGAAGATTGAGAGTATTGTCTCCTGAGCGTATCTTCTTAATGATGCCCCTTCTGGCAGGTGCGTCGCCATTCCACCAGGAATATTGGTCCTGGACCCCTGTGCAGCCCTTTTCATTGATTAATTTTAAGCCTTTGCTATGAAACCTGGGCGGGAGAGATACTTGACACGTTGGTCTTTACAGCCTTATCTGTTTCACAGATAACACATTAGGGAGTTTTCGAATCTTGTCTAATATCTCTGGAGAAGCAGGAGAATCTATATTGATTACCGAAACCACCTTCCCCCCCGGAACATCCCTTCCAAATTGCATGCGAGCTATGTTGATATTGTGTTGGCCCAGCAGCGTTCCTATATTGCCCACTACCCCGGGCTTATCTGTGTTAGAAAGAACCAGCATATAACCTTCCGGTACTACCTCCAGCGGGTAACCATTGAGCTCAATAATCCTTGGATCCCTTCTGCTAAAAAGGGCCCCCTTTGCCTTATTCGTCCCGGTGTTTGTTTGGACAGTCATTGTTATAAGGCTTATATAATCCCCTGCATCTCTATTCTTTGATTCATCTACATCGATACCTCTTTCCTGGGCTATTGCAGGTGCATTGACATAGTTCACTGTATCTTCCAGTATGGGGGTAAGTAACCCCTTGAGTGCCGCAATCGTGAGAGGTGCAACAGAGAGTTCAGCAACCTTCCCCCTGTATTCGATACTAACCCTGGTGATAGCTCCATCGCTTATGCTGGCCTGAAAGGCCCCTAATTTCTCTGCCAGGGTGATATAGGGCTGCAATCGTGGCAAAATATCCGGAGGGACGGAAGGGAAATTAGCCGCATTTCGTATTACGCCTCGAGTCAGGTAATCTACTATCTGTTCTGCAATAGCCAGGGCAACGTTTTCCTGAGCCTCCATAGTAGAGGCTCCGAGGTGAGGTGTAGATATGAAGTTATCTAATGTAAGAAGCGGATTCTTTGGGTCTAAGGGTTCCTGCACAAATACATCAAAGGCAGCCGCCGCTACCTTCTTAGATTTGAGCGCCTCATAGAGGGCATTTTCATCAACTATCCCCCCCCGTGCACAGTTGACTATCATGACACCATCCTTCATTTTATTTATTGCCTCGGCATTTACCAGGTTTTTGGTTTCAGCAGTAAGCGGTGAGTGTATCGTGATGAAATCTGACCGTCGATAGATTTCAGGTAGACTAACAAGTTCAACTCCCATCTTTTGGGCATTCTCCGGGGATAGATAGGGATCATAGGCCAGGACATTCATCATCAGCCCCTGAGCAAGTTTTGCCACATGGCTCCCCACACGCCCCATCCCTAATATCCCTAACGTCTTATTGTAAAATTCCACACCTGTAAATTTACTCTTCTCCCACTTACCGCCCTTCATTGATGCAGTAGCCTGAGGTATCATGCGTACCATAGAAAGCATCATGGCTATAGAATGTTCTGCTGTGGTTACTGTATTGCCACCTGGCGTATTCATCACCACAACACCCTTCTTAGTAGCCGCTACAACATCTATATTATCAAGGCCCGCTCCTGCCCTGCCAACCACCTTAAGCCTTTTACCTGCATGGATCACCTCTGGAGTAACCTTTGTCGCACTCCTTACGATAAGCCCATCATATTCACCTATGATGTTAAGCAATTCTTCCTTGCTTAATTTGGTTTTTACATCTACAGAGAGGCCGGCATTTTTTAATATCTCTACGCCTCTCTCTGATATACTGTCACTTACAAGTACATGCATATTTATAAGATCAAAAATATCTCTTCTGCCCTTCGAACACCACTCCCAAGTTCTCCAGAATAGCCCATCTCCTTAAGGACCATCTCTACCCCTGAAATCGCCGTAATGACATCAAATTTATCGCAATATCCCATATGAGATATCCTGAATATCTTACCCTTCAGATGGTCCTGGCCACCTGCTGCCGTAATCCCGCAGCTCTCCCGCAGTCTTTTGTATATCTGCTGCCCGTCAAAACCTTCAGGGGCCTTCACCGCAGTTACCGCATCACTTGGTGATGACTTTGGAAATAGTTCGAGGCCAAACCCTTTCATTCCCTCTCTAGTAGCATTTGCCAGAAGGCTGTGCCTTACAAACACATTCTGAAGACCTTCCTCTCTTAGTGTCCTGAGGACTTGCTGAAGTCCTATAATAAGAGACACGGCAGGGGTATAGGCAGATGTGTTCTTTTTTAGATTATCCCGCTCCTTCTTAAAATCAAGATAGAATCTTGAACACTTAGCCCTTTCATTCATCTTCCATGCCTTATCACTGACACTGGCAAAGGCAAGACCCGGCGGAAGCATCAGGGCCTTCTGAGAGCCTGTAATAAGTATATCAATCCCCCACTCGTCTGGCCTGATGTCAAAGACCCCCAATGCAGTAATTGCATCCACAACAAACATAGTATCCGGATAATTTTTTACAATACCGGCGATGGACTTTACGTCATGGGCCACGCCCGTGGATGTCTCGCTTGCCTGAACATAAACCCCTTTTATGGATGGGTCCTTCTTTAAGTGATCGGCTATAATTGCCGGATCAACTGCCTCACCCCACTCCACCATAATCTCGATGGCATTAATACCAAAGGCCTTGCATATCTTCCCCCACCGTTCCCCAAACTTGCCTCCATTGACTGTGAGAACTTTATCTCCGGGGGAAAGAAAATTGGATATGGAACCTTCCATGGCTCCAGTACCGCTTGAGGCCATAATAAGCACATCATGGCGTGTCTGGAACAACCATTTAAGACCTTCACTCACCTCTTCCATGATTGGACTGAAGTCTGGCGATCGATGGTGTATCATTGGATGTGCCATCCTGAGCAGAACCTCAGGGGGCACGGGTGTAGGACCTGGAGCTAATAAATATTTTTTTATCATAATCATGTACCCTAACATAGTTATAATTTATTTGTCAAGTTTTGCAGTGCCTCTTTTGCTGCCTTCTGTTCAGCATCTTTTTTGCTTCTGCCGACACCGAGTCCGACCACTTCCTCATTGATAAATAACTCAATTTCAAATATCTTTTTATGATCAGGGCCAGTTTCTTTTAATACCTTATAGACAGGTAAAGAGAGCCCTCTCGCCTGACAGTATTCCTGAAGGTCGGTCTTATAGTCAAGATTGATACCTTCTTTTTCGATAATCATTATATCCTCTACAAATGTCATCCCGATGAATTCATCCGCAGCTACTAACCCCCCATCAAGATATATGGCTGCTATAACTGCCTCTAAAGCATTTGCGAGAAGAGAGTCCTTTTTTCGCCCCCCAGTCTGCTCTTCACCCCTCCCTAAAAAAAGATATTGCCCAAGGTCCAGCCTCGCTGCTATCTTCGAAAGAGAGGTTTCACTGACCACCATCGCCTTAAATCTTGATAATTCCCCCTCCTGGAAATATGGAAATTTTTTCATAAGAAGGGTACTGATTGAAAGGTCTAAGACAGCATCCCCCAAAAATTCTAACCTTTCATTGTCTTTCAGATTCAGCTCAGGGTTCTCATTTACAGATGATTTGTGGGTAAGAGCCTCTCTCAGGAAATCAACATTCTTAAACTTGTAAGAAAGATTTTTTTGAAGGTTCTCCATCAGACTGTTGAAATTCAATTTATCAACCAATGTGCTTTTTAAAGATAAGACAGGCGTTCGTCCCCCCAAATCCAAAAGAGTTTGACATAGCGACCTCAATGTTTGCTGTTCTTGATTTGTTGGGCACATAGTCTAAATCACATTCTGAATCCGGGAATTCATAATTTATGGTAGGAGGAATTATCCCTTTTTCAATTGATAGGACCGAGAATACGGCCTCCACACCACCTGCAGCCCCCAGGAGATGTCCCGTCATAGACTTTGTAGAACTAACCGGTATCTCATAGGCCCGTTTCCCAAAAGTAGATTTAATTGCTGCTGTTTCATTCTCATCGTTAAACTTTGTAGAGGTTCCATGGGCATTGATATAGTCCACATCTTCTGGAGACAATCCGGCATCCGTTAGAGCTATCTTCAAACATCGTGCTGCACCCTCCCCCTCCGGAGATGGGGTGGTCATGTGATAGGCATCCCCGGTCATGCCATAACCTGTGACCTCTGCATATATCTTAGCCCCTCGCCTTTCAGCCAGGCTTAACTCTTCTAGCACAACAACCCCTGCCCCTTCACCCATAACAAAGCCGTCTCTCATGGCATCAAAGGGCCGGCTTGCCTTCTCTGGCTCATCATTTCTCACAGACAGGGCACGCATGGCACAAAAACCTCCGATACCCAGAGGGCTTATTGTGGACTCTGTCCCACCTGCAACCATGGCATCCGCATCGCCACGCTGAATAATCCTGAATGCATCTCCGATCGCATGGGTTCCAGTAGCACATGCAGTCACTACGGATGAGTTGGGACCTTTTGCACCCAATATCATGGCTATGTGACCTGAAACAAGATTTATGATCACCATTGGGATAAAGAAAGGCGTGAGCTTCTTAATCCCACCTTCAAGAAACTTTATATGATTGGCCTCAATGGCAGGAAGTCCCCCCATCCCTGAACCAACATAGACACCAACTCTTTCCGCAATTACATCTGTAATCAGCAGGTTTGCATCCTCAACCGCCATCCGTGCTGCAGCAATCCCAAGCTGGATAAACCTGTCCATCTTCTTGACTTCTTTCTTTTCGATATAATCGACAGGATCAAAATCCTTCACCTCAGCCGCAATCTGTGACGGAAGTTCAGAAGGATCAAACCTTGTTATTCTTCCGACGCCAGATATTCCAGAACACAGGGCTGTCCAACTTTTCTCTACACCCGTCCCAAGAGGTGTAACCAAGCCAAGGCCTGTGACGACAACTCGCCTTTTCAAAGCTATACCCTCTCTTTAATATAATCAAAGGAGTTTTGCACTGTTATTATCTTCTCCGCATCGTCATCAGGTATCTCAATCCCAAACTCTTCCTCAAAGGCCATAACCAACTCAACTGTATCCAGGGAATCCGCCCCAAGATCATCTACAAATGAGGCCTCTGGGGTCACCTCTTCTTCATCAACACCTAATTGCTCTGCAACGATCTTCTTTACCCTCTCTTCAACTGATACCATCCAATACCTCACCTCCTTTGTATAACTGATTTCAGAGATTTTAGAATGGGATTACAGAGATTATTAATCACTGTAATCTACTCCCGAATCTCAGTAATCATATATTAAATTTAAAATTTAATATTACATATACATTCCACCGTTAACGTGTATAACTTGCCCGGTTATATAGGTTGCCTCATCCGAGGCAAGAAACTCCACGACATTAGCAATATCCTCCGGACTTCCCAATCTGCCCATAGGTATTTGGCTTATCAGGGTATTTCTAACCTCTTCTGTCAGTACCTTAGTCATATCCGTTTCTATGAAACCCGGGGCAATTGCATTTGCCGTAATACCCCTGTTAGCATACTCCCTTGCTACAGATTTAGTAAATCCTATAATTCCTGCCTTTGATGCCGCATAGTTGGCCTGACCTGCATTTCCCATGACACCCACAACGGATGCAATACTAATAATCCTGCCTCTTCTGTTTTTTATCATCCCTCTGATGACAGCCTTTGTACAATGATACGTGCCTGTCAGGTTTGTCCGTATCACCCTATCCCACTCATCGTCTTTCATGCGGAGGACAATATTGTCACGCGTAATACCTGCATTATTGACGAGTATATCAATACGGCCAAAGACCTTGATTGCTTCTTCAACTGCCCTTTCTACACTCCCGGAATCACCCACATCTGCCTGGACGGTTATTACCCTTCTGCCCGTAGTATCTTCCACCCTCTTCATGGCCGACTTTAATTCATCAATGTTAAGGTCTATGCCAGCGATATCGGCACCAGATTTTGCCAGAACCGTAGCAATAGCATTTCCTATACCACGACTTGCTCCAGTTATAAAAGCTACCTTATCCTTAAGCATTCCCTTTTGTCCCCTCAGACCCTCTCAATGTCTCCATCGCTTTGTCAAGACTCGCTACATCTTCTATGTTCAGCATGTCGATCGCTGTATTGAACTCCCGTGCTATCCTCTTCTGCAGACCCGATAGCACACGCCCCGGCCCAACTTCAACAAAAGTATTAAAACC
>JAHFEQ010000083.1 GCA_023248395.1 Nitrospirota bacterium | reverse complement strand
ATTGTTGAAGGTGTTAAACTTCTTTTAGAGCCGAGAGAAATTTAGCAGCCTGTTAGTGAACTAAAGGGGGCCCCCATAGAATCCCACCATAGAAAAAATGAATAACCGCAACTTTTATCATCGAAACAATCAATTTGACATATAGATACCCCTAGATACCCCCAATTTATCCTGTGATTAATCTCTGTAATCTTCTAAAAAATCTTTGGAATCATATAAAAAACAAAGGGGGTGCCTTATGTTTAAGAGAGTCACATATTTTATTATAGCTCTTTTAGTTCTCCCCCTCATTTATTCTCCTGCAGAGGCTAAAGAAAGGAGAGGAGAGGTTACCTTTCAGATTAGCGTTGAGGCGCCGGAGGAAAGTAAGGATGTAAGGTTATGGATTCCTTATCCCGTATCAGATAAGGAACAGACCATTGCCGATGTAAAGATCGACGGTAATTATTCCTCATACAAAATCTATGACCAGAAACAGGGTGGTGACCGGGCCCTTTATGCAGAATGGACTAAGCCGGCAAAGGAGGTCTGGGGTTTGAGGCTTGGGAAAAAACCGGAAGAGGATATTTCTGGCGGTCATCACTGCTGGGCAGAATTTATATGCCAGGCTATGGCTGGGTCCCTGCTGACCCTGCAGATGTCCGAAAGGTAATGCTTACAGAAGGGCTTGATCTGAAAGGTGCTGAGAAATACCGTGAGTACTACTTCGGGGCTGTAGATGAATACAAGCTTACCTTAACAAGGGGGACAAAGGGTTATTCCCTCAAGGAACTAAATTAAATATTATCCCGGTAACAGCAAACATAAAGTCCCCCTATTTTGTCTTAAGATATTCGATCAGGTTATCAAGGTCTTCGTTGGACATCTGCCATGTCGGCATCATGGAGTTGAGTTCATTTCCTGCCGGGTCAATTCCGGCAAGGACACAGCTTTTGAAAGAGGACTCTGTAAAAGGCGGATGGCGTCTGCCTGTGGGATGAACATGACCCTCAGGATCTGTAAGGTATTTCCAGCTTAACGACGGCACATCTGTCATCATCCGCGTCCCCTGAGCGTCTGAGCCGTGGCACATGGAGCATCCCACTCCGTCCATATCATGGCTGTTTTTTATGGACTCTCCCTTTGAATTGACGCCGGTAAAGAAAATTCTCTCACCGTTGGAAGAAAATTCGGTTTTCTTGTCTCCCATCATTCCGTGCATCATCCCTCCCATACCCTGGCCCATCCCCATGCGGCCGCTTCGAAATGGACAGGCGCTGCAATAACCATAATAATAGATAAGGCCGGCCACACCGGCGATGACAAGGAGTATACCCAAAAACAGATAACGATACTTATTCATATGCCCCCCTTAACTAATCTCAGGATATATCTTTCTTCTTTTCAAGATATTCATCCTTCGATATCTCGCCTTTCGCATATCGCTCCTTCAGAATTTCAATAGCACTTTTTTGATCACCTGTTTTAGTTCCTATAATAGCACGGATGATAAAGAAGGCCCCCACGATAATCAATATCCAGAAGACTAACCAGACAATCATCCAGGGCCAATGGGCCTGATACATATATGGCATTCCATGCATTTCCATAAAATATCCTCCTTCCTTCTACAATTTATTCAACCCGTTTAATGCCGCCTCTTTGTAGGCGTCTGAGAGGGTAGGATAATTGAACACGACATCTTTGAAGTAATCTACAGGACCATCGAAATTTAAGACGGCCTGACCGATGTGGATTAACTCGGATGCCTTTTCACCTACGATATGCACCCCCAGAAGTTTCCTTGTATCCCTGTTGAAGATCAGTTTAATCATGCCGTGGACATCTCCGATGATCTGGCCTCTGGCGACCTCCTGGAAATAGGCTACCCCCACTTCATACGAAATCCCCTTTGAAGTAAGTCCTTCCTCCGTTTCCCCGACCATGGATATCTCCGGTATGGTATAGATCCCAAACGGCATATGCGCTACGGTTCCACAGGTTAGGCTATCTTTCTGAAAGGCATGGCAAACAGCCCTCCGCCCCTGTTCCATCGAAGTAGAGGCGAGGGAAGGAAATCCAATGACATCCCCAATAGCGTATATATTCAGCACAGACGTCTGAAAATTCGGATTCACCGTGATAAGACCCCTCTCATGGGTTTTGATACCAACTGCATCAAGATTCAGCCCGTCTGTATTGCCGACCCTCCCCATTGTATAAAGGAGTTTCTCTGACAGGATGACCTTGCCGCTCTTAAGGTGAGTAATGACCCTGCCGGGCTCCTCAACAACGATATTCACGACCTCCTCATTCAATTTTAACGTGACCCCTGAATGCCGCATCCAGTACATCAGATTCGTAACGATCTCCTCATCCGCAAAGGAGAGGATCCGCTTTTTCTTCTCAACGAGATTGATCTTGACGCCAAGTGCCGCGAAGATACAGGCGTATTCACAGCCGATGATCCCCCCGCCTATGATGGTAAGGTTGCCCGGTATTTTATCGATACCGAGGATAGAGTCACTATCGTAGATATGTTCCTTGTCAAAAGGGATATCTCCGGGTCTGGCCGGCCTTGATCCTACAGCGATCACAATGACCTCTCCATAGAATTCTTCACTGATGTTTTCACCGCCTTTTACCAGGAGCCTGTTTGCATCAATAAAGGAGGCCTCGCCATAGATAATCTCCACATTATTCCTGTTGAACTGGTCTATGATGACCTCCATCTGCTTCCTGATGACCTCCGATTTCTGGTGCATCAGTTCACTCAGTGTGATCTCCCTGCCGAGGGTGAACTGGAAACCGAAAACAGCCCTCTGTTTAAACCCCGCTAAGAATAGAGCGGTCTCGCGTAGTGTCTTGCTCGGAAGAGTCCCTGTATGCAGGCCTGCCCCGCCGATATAGGGTTGGCGTTCGATGATAGCGACCCTTTTGCCGAGTTTGGCGGCCTGGATAGCCGCCTTTTGGCCTCCAGGGCCTGACCCGATTACCAGGATGTCATATTTTTTCATTGGAATATACCGTCGTAGTTGCCCAATTCATTGGGCTTCCAGGTCCATCGAAGCCTGATAAATCAGGCAACCACCTTTTTATGCTTCTTCGTGAACCGAAGATGCCTGACTGTTACAAGGATATTACTTTGTGATTAAATCATAACAAGATGGGGTGTTCCATGCAATGAGAATTATTGGTCTTGACAAAAATTTGACATTATGTCGTTAATTCTCTTATACTCTTGCACGTTCACGCTGAAAAATGCGGGGTACCCGTTGCGTTGAAGGCCAATGCAATGGGTCGTGGGCATTTTTGAGCGTGAACTATGAACAAGTTGAATAGGTAGGCATGATTTCAATCCAACATATTTCAAAAGGCTTTGGCGGCCGGGTCCTTTTTAAGGATGTGTCGCTTCACATGGGTCTTGAAGACCGGGTGGCGCTGATTGGGCCGAATGGGGCAGGAAAGACCACCCTCCTGGAGATGATTGCAGGGAGGGTGTCTCCTGACAGCGGGACGATAACAATCAACAAGAAGGCCGTGATCGGTTATCTGACTCAGGAGCTGGAGGCCAGCGGAAGGAAAACTGCTCTGGAGGAGGTCCTGACAGGCGGATCGGATGTGTCATCCCTTGAGCACCGCCTCCGCCTGATGGAGGAGGAGATTGCCACGGCCTCTCCTGAAGAGGCTGAGGGACTCCTGGCCCATTACGGTGATCTTCAGTCGAAGTATGAACACCTCGGTGGATATTCACAGGAGGCCCGTGCGAGGGAGATCCTGTTCGGCCTTGGTTTTAAGGAGAAGCATCTTTCACGAGCTATGGAGGAATTCTCCGGAGGCTGGCGGATGCGTGTTGCACTAGCCAAACTGCTCCTGTCAGGACCGGATATGATCCTCCTCGATGAGCCCACAAACCATCTGGACCTTGCCTCTGTCATCTGGCTGGAGGAGTTTCTGGCAAAATATGAGGGGGCGACCCTCCTGATTTCTCATGACCGGAATTTTATGAACCGTCTTGCAAACCGGGTGGTGGAAGTGGATCGTCAGCAGCTGAACTCCTACACTGGAAACTACGATGCGTTTGTCGCTGCTAAGGCCGAGGCACAGCAAATCCTTGAGGCAACGGTCAAGAACCAGCAGAAAAAGATCGAGTCTACAGAGGCATTTATCGAACGGTTCAGATACAAAGCCACAAAGGCCCGTCAGGTCCAGAGCCGGGTCAAGATGCTCGACAAGATGGAGAAGGTAGAGATAGCCCCTCAGAGAAAACTTGTCCGGTTTTCTTTTCCAGAGCCGCCCCGAAGCGGAGAGACGGTCATCCGCCTGATCGATATCGACAAATCATACGAAAATAACCCGATCTACCGGAATCTCAATGTCGAACTTCGCCGTGGAGACCGTGTTGCTCTGGTCGGTCCAAACGGGGCAGGGAAGTCCACACTGCTTAAACTCCTTGCCGGTGTCCTGTTGTTTGAAAAGGGTGAACGGAAACTCGGGCATAATGTGACACAGGCCTATTATGCGCAGCACCAGTTGGAGTTGTTAACTCCGGACAATACTGTCCTTGAGGAGATCACGATCGCGGCGCCGATGGAGGAGCAGTCATTCCTGCGTGCTATCCTGGGGCGGTTTCTCTTTTCCGGTGATGACGTCAAGAAGAAGGTTGCTGTCCTCTCCGGTGGAGAGAAGAGCCGCCTGGCCCTGGCCAAGATGCTGATCCGTCCGGCCAATTTCCTCCTCCTCGACGAGCCAACGAACCACCTTGATATTCCATCCAGGGATGTGCTGGAAGAGGCGCTCCAGGACTTTACCGGGACAATCTGCTTTATCACGCATGACCGCCATTTCATCCGGTCCGTAGCCAACAGGATCATTGAGGTTCAGAACGGGACAGCAACACCCTATCCCGGTGATTACGACTACTACCTCTATAAAACGCAGGTTCTGGCTGGACGATTACCCGACCCGGCACTACAGATTCAGGGTGGAGAGTCCACTGTCATATCCAAACCCAAAGAGATAAAGACATGGAAGAGCAAGGAGCAGAAGAGGAAAGAGGCTGAGGAACGTAACCGGCAATATCAGGAGACCAATCTCTTAAAGGGAAAATTGTCCACGATTGAGTCCGGGATGGCAGAGGCCGAGAAGACCCTCCAGACACTGACCCGGATGCTGTCTGATCCGGAATTATACCAGCATAAAGATCGCCTCGCTGAAACGATCAAGGCCCATGCGCAGGCTAAGAAGAAGCATGAGGAATTCATGGCCGAGTGGGAACATCTTAGTCACCTTAAAACCTCCTCCTGAAGAGCACAAAGAACCTCTCCTTCAGCTGTTCTAATAAGGGCCGTTTTATCCATTCATCTTTCCGTATCTCAATAGAATTCTTCAGATCTTCCTCAAAGACATCCGTCATCTTTTTTCCAAACCCTTCATCCAATATCCCCACATTGCCTTCATCATTCCAACGAAGGGACAGAAAATCCAGGTTTGCAGAACCAACGATGCTCCAGCACCCGTCAAATATATAACTCTTTGCATGAAGGACCTCACCCTGATAGTTATAAATCTTTATTCCTCCATTTAATAGCCTTGTGAAGAATGCCTTCGCGGCATATTGTACCGCAGGGAGATCACTCCTCCCCGGAAGAAGTAATTTTACCATCACCCCCCTCTTTACAGATCCCTCCAGGGCATCCATCATCCTTCTGCTCGGGGTGAAATAGGCGGTGGTGAGGAGTATGCTCTCCCTGGCATGGTTAATACTGTAATAGAGAAGTTTTCTCATCCCCCTCCTTCCCCTTGATGATGAAGCAAAGATAGGAATGGCAGATAATAGTCCCCCATCAGACGATGTGTTTCTATATCCAGGGGATGGTAAATCTGCCAATGATATAGGTGACCCTCCCAGCGCCTGCCATGTTATCCTGAATGTCTTAAACAATTCAGGAACGATGGGCCCCTCAAGCATGATGCCTGTATCCCTCCATCCCTTTGTTTTAAACTTACGGTGAAATCCTCTGTATTCATTTGCGATATTCAGACCTCCGGTAAATGCCTTAACCCCGTCTATGATGATTAATTTCCTGTGATCCCGGTGGGCATAGTAAAGGGGGGATAACCACTTGAACGGTCTGGATACCCTGATCTTTATTCCTGCAGTCTTCAGATCATTCCAGAAATCTCTGGGTATCCCCAGAGAGCCAAAATGGTCATGGAGGAGGTATATCTTAACCCCCTCTTTGGCCTTTTTCTTAAGAAGGCCGGCCATCTCTGTCCCTGTCTCATCATTGCGGAATATATAGAACTGAAGGGCGATGAGGCCCCTGGCCTCTTCAATGCTATTAAAGATGGCGTCAAATGATTCGTTGCCCTTATAGAGGAGTGTCACAGCATTATCATCTATAAAATGACTGTGATAGATTCGTTCGATGGAGGATTTTTCAAAGGTCAGTCCCATGCTAAATCATGGCGTAACAGGGTGTTATATGTCAAGTATAAGCGTTAAGTGAAGATATGGGGAAAAGGAATATTGAGAAAATAAATAGATATCTTTATACCTATTTAAACAATCAATTTGACGAATATATAATTTCTATATTATTCTGGAACTCAATATTTAATATCAAAGGAAAGGGGGGGTATTAAGATGTGGACCATTAATCGGGGATTAAGGACAGTCGCCGGCACTTTTATATTAACGAGTCTTTTTCTTTCCCTTGTTCATTCAAAGTACTGGCTTTTATTTACAGCCTTTGTCGGTGTAAACCTTTTTCAGTCCGGGTTTACAAACTGGTGCGGGATGATGAAGATACTCAAAAGGTTTGGGTTGAAGGACGGGGAATTAGAGGGAGTGTTTGAGGAGGCTCCCCAGTGTGATAGGCACAGTCTCATAGAACTTAAACCATAAACAATCCGTTGGAGGCGCTATCAGGATGCTATTGAATAATTAAATTGTCAAGTTTGATACTCTCTTATGTTCATACAAAATATAATTGACGGGTGGCATGTCAGAGTACGAATAGAGGGAAAGGAACGTGCCAGAGTATTCGTAAGAAAGTCGAGCTTTGAAACCGGGCCTCCACTTTCTTTTGATAATGAGTACGCCGGCATAACAACGCTCGAATATGTTCTCGGGGCAATTGGGGCGGATATGGTCATTGGTATACAAAGGCTTGCACGTCTTCGACGTATCGAAATTGACGATATTGAGGCTGTCATAGAAGGGCATCTGAATAATCCGCTCGTTTTTCTCGGCGTGGTGGGAGAGGAAGGGCATCCCGGGCTGGAAAGAATACAGGTGAAAATGTATGTCTCCTCATTTCATGAAAAAAAGGAAGTGGAAACATTATGGGCGGAGATGCTGAGGACATCTCCACTTGTACAGACATTCCTGCCAGCCCTTGATTTCAAAATTGAACTCAAGGTGACGATTTGAACCATGCCACTATTTTAATGTGAAGAACTAATATTTTTGAGGAGGAAGCAGTTTTGGAAAAACCAATTATAGTCGGTGCCGTGCTCTATGAACCGAAAGTATCCGTAATATGGGACATCATCCGTGAATTTTTTGAAAGTAACGGATGTCCGATGGACGTTGTTTTTTATACAAACTACGAATTGCAAGTCAAAGCGCTGATAGAGGGTCATATCGACATAGCATGGAACTCACCACTTGCATGGCTCGATTCTATGCGGCTGTCCGGCAATAGTTGCAGGGCTATCGCCATGCGGGATACTGACCGTGATAGGGTTTCGCATATAGTTGTCCGCTCCGATAGCGGTATGGGTTCGATTGGGGATTTAAAGGGGAAAACTCTTGCAACGGGTGCAAAAGATTCACCTCAGGCAACTTTGATTCCTATAGGATTACTACAGAGGAACGGCCTCATTCCCGGAAAAGATTTCAAAGTTAAACGTTTCGACGTCCTTGTTGGAAAACACGGCGACCATGTCGGAGGCGAACTTGACGCATTTAAATGCCTGGCAAAAGGCGAAGCAGACGCATGCGCCATGCTTGATTTGAACTGGAAACGTTGGATAAGTGACGGGACTGTAAATCCAAATGAATACAGGATTCTTGCGACGACCGATAAATTTGACCACTGTGTTTTTGCTGTTCGCGATGATTTTCCGAAAGAAAATGAAAAAGTATGGCTCGAAACGCTGTATTCGATGAGTTACGACAATCCCAAGCACCGCGAAATGATGGATATGGAGGGGCTCAGGAAATGGATGCCCGGC
>JAHFEQ010000032.1 GCA_023248395.1 Nitrospirota bacterium | reverse complement strand
TGTAAAGAGCCGTGTACAGATGAAATTATACGAGGCAAAGGAACGGGCAAAGCAGGAAGTGACTGAAATTTTAAATAGACATGGCCTCACAATAAAGCAGGTCGAGGAATATAATAGAAAAAATCCTCTCAACGGGATGTCGAGAGTGCCTCATCATATAGTAAGTACGGCGGGAAATTTTATACAGGCAAATGCAAGAGAGATGAGAGGGGGTGGTTTAACTTCGCCATCGGCCTATTTTTAGATAATTCCCGAGATTCGCTTCTGGATCGATTCTGGGCACAATCAGACTCCTGTTTGAAGTCATCACCGTTTGGACTCCTGGTCCATGACCAGCTAAATGGCTGTCTGTATGTATTACAACACCGATTGTGACAGCCCCCTCCTTATAGGTCCATCCATAACTTGAGTCGTGATCCTGTATCGCCACAAAGTCACCCAATCTGAGCTTATCAAGTTTATACCTCTTTATAGCCTCACGGTCCGATGTCTGAATATCATAGTCACCCTTAAAGACATCGTTATGACCTAATCCCGAGCCCATTAACATCCCAGGTACAATGGCAACTATGGGAACTTCAACCCTGTAATCATCAACAGCCAATATCCCCATTGCTTTAAATACATGAGGATCAAGACTAAAGATCCTTATGTCAGGATAAACAGTAAGCATAATTCCCTGACCGTAGGCATGTATGAGAACCTTGTCATCCTGTGTAAGCTTATCCAGCGTGTCATCATCAAGATCGACAATAACATGTTCGACCCCTCCATGGTGGCCTGTCACAACCCCCTTTGCCCCCTTTGCATCACCAGATATCACAATGGCCTCATTTCCTATACATGAAAACGTATTAAAGGCACGATTAGGATCTTTGTTAGGCTCCTTAGGGTCACTGCTTAAAGATACACACGGCTCTATATGATCCCCTGCCAGGCCAAAGACAGGGTCACCCACTTTCACATTGTATGTTATTCCCCCCACACTGGGCAGAAGAAGGCTCTCACCCGTCCTGGTAAGCTCCCAACCATAGCACTTAGGGTATACTACACTGCCCTGGACAGCAAATTTTATCAGCAAATCTTTATTTGTTTTTATGGACATAACAAATCTCCCTATCTATTTCTTCTATCCGTTCTATGACGTCATCCACAAGCCACTGCGGTGTAGAGGCCCCTGCAGTGATCCCTACCTCTCTTACTCCCTGAAACCAATCAGGACTAAGCTCATCTGAAATTTCTATATGCTCTGTATGCGTGTGCCTCCCGCAGATCTCAGCAAGCCTCTTGGTATTCCCGCTGTTTCTGCCACCAACAACAATCATCAGATCCACGATGCGCGCTAACTCATCCGCTGCATACTGGTTACTCCTCGTTGCACCACATACCGTATTTTTTATCTTCCACTTTAATCCATTTGTCCTTATATACTGCTCAATCCTTTTATATTTCGAAAAATCCTGGGTAGTCTGAAACACAATTGCAGTCCGTTCAGGAGCCTTCTCTATAATCTCTTCCAATTCAGAAACAACATGGATATCACATCCTGAAACTTCATGACGTGCATGACCTACAATCCCGCGAACTTCTGCATGTCTCTCGTCCCCAACGACAAACAGCTCATAGCCCCTCTTGCAGAATTCTACGGCATAGTCCTGCACATCTTTTACAAATCTGCAGGTTGCGTCTACTATATTGAGGGAGTTGGCCATGGCCTTTTTATAGTCTTCGGGGGGAACACCATGCGCCCTTATGATCAGGTTGCCATCTCTGTAATCTCCAAAATTTTCCACAGATTCTATATCATATTCTTCCTTAAGGCGTTTTATCTCCTGTGGATTATGTATAAGGGGGCCATAGGTTTTCGTTGGCCAGGAAGATGATTGAGCCACTTCTGTAGCCCTTTTTATCGCCTCCCTTACACCGAAACAAAAACCTGAATGACGGGCAACCTTGATTTCTATCATAACAAGTCTATATTCTATATTATCTGGCCCTATTCTTGCAATCATTATTTATGTAAATCTTTTTATATAAATTGACTTTTTTATATCAATACCCTATTCTTTATTGTCAGGTTTCCTGAATGATTGCCATGAGACATATAATAATCCCCCTGGTACCCATGTTGACCGTTATAGCACTTTCCCCCTCTATCTCTTCGCAAGCAGCCCAAAAATCCATCGATAAAGCTACTGTCTCTGTAACGACTGATGAAAATCCAACCGTAGAGATCGAACTAATAAATTTTCTTAATGCGTTCGCAGCCGCTTATAAAAAAGGAAGCGCAGAAGAGTATATAACCTTTTATTCCACCACAGCGATAGAAAATGGTCTCAACTCTTTAGATAAGATCAAGGCCAACTACCTGAAGGATATCATGAGCAATACGATAACTGCATATGAATTTGAGATATATGAGATTAAGAATTTTGAACGTTATTCAATTATAGATGTCGCATACAATAAGGTGTCTGTGAATAAATCTAATGGTGAAAATTATAATATCAATGGAGATATACGCATAAAAGTGGTCAAGGGACAAGGCTTCAAGATTGAGACCATAGATTATGACCGCTACATAAAAAATGAGTATGTCATCGGGCCAGAAGATATCATAGAAATATCGGTATGGAAATCACCAGACCTGTCTAATGCCATGATAGTACGGTCTGATGGAATGATATCCCTTCCGCTCATAGGTGAAATAAAGGCAAAGGGCCGCACTACGAAAGAATTAAAGGAGGTAATCGAGCAGAGGTTAGAAGAATATAAGCAAGATCCAGTGGTATCGGTTATCGTAAAAGAGGCAAATAGTCAGGCCATCTATATCATGGGAGAGGTTGCGAGACCTGGTAAATATCTCCTCAGAAGTGAACTAAGGATGCTCCAGGCCCTCTCTTTGGCTGGTGGATTTACCCCTGGCGCCAATAAGGATAACATTATTATCCTTAGGAAAAGTTTAATTAATCCGGAAGGTAAGAGGATGCGGGTAAGATACTCTGATATTATATCCGGCAAAAATCCGGAGGCCAATATCCTTATAAGACCTGGAGACACTATTTTATTGCAACCCTATTAAATGTGGTTATATTGACAAGAAATGAAAACTAAATTCAAAATTATCATCCTTTTGCTGAATCTGTTGATATTTGCTGGATTCCTGCCATCCTTTGCTGCTGAATCAGGAACTGACAAGGCTGCAGGAACTGAAAATATAATACAGGACAACGAGATCATAAAATTGCTTAAGACCTTCTCAAGGACTTACAAGAAAGGGAATATAGATGAATATATGGCCTTCTACGCCGCCAATGTTCTGGAGAATGGGGGCAACACCTTTGATAAAATCAAGACGGATTACCTGTATACCATAGGCCAAAATATTATAACCGTATATGAGGTTGAAATTTCTGATATCAAAAACCTTGGCGATTCCGCTATCATAGATGCCATGTACAATAAAACTTTAACAGAAAAGGCAAAAGGGGATACCTTCGTCACCAGAGGAAATGTACGTATAAAGGTGATAAAGGAGAATAATAATCTGAAGATTGTATTGATAGATTATGATAACTACATCAAAAATGACTACATTATTGGCGCGGAAGATGTGATAGAAGTCTCTGTGTGGAAGTCTCCAGACCTGTCTACCTCTATTATGGTGCGGCCTGATGGGATGATATCCCTCCCATTGATAGGAGACGTCCAGGCAAACAATCGTACGGCAAAGGAGTTAAAAGACGAGATAGAACGACGGCTGACAGAATACAAACAAGACCCTATTGTGTCCATCATCGTCAAGGAGGCAAACAGTCAGGCTATATTTGTAACGGGTGAGGTTGCGCGACCCGGAAAATATCCACTAAGAAGTGAAACTACCATAGTGCAGGCGATTACCCTGGCGGGTGGATTTACTCAGTGGGCTGATAAGGATAAGGTCGTCATTATACGAAAAAGTCCAATGAACCCTGAGGGGAACAGATTCATTGTCAAATATTCTGATATCGTCTCTGGTAAAAATATGAAGGCAAACATCCTATTGAAGGCCGGGGATACGGTTATTGTGCCATAGACCGGAGACTATCTTTAGACTTCGGACTTCAGCTTCTTACTTCTAACCTCTTACTTCTGACTTCTATTCACCGGGCACCCTTTCCTAATATAACAGTCTTTATTGTTTCGAGGACAATAGTAAGGTCAAAAAGAAGGGTCATGTTTTTTATATAATATATATCATATTGGAGCTTTTCAAGTGAATCCCTTACGGATGCCCCATAGGGATATTTTATTTGGGCCCAGCCAGTTATTCCAGGTTTCACAGTATGCCTTAGAGAATAATACGGTATCTTTTCTTCAAGCTTTGTAACAAAATATGACCGTTCTGGCCGCGGTCCTACAAAACTCATCTCACCCTTCAGTACATTTATCACCTGAGGGAGTTCGTCTATTCTTAACTTTCTCATAAGGCGGCCTATCCATGTTATCCTTTGGTCATTTGCCTGTGCCCATACAGGTCCACTCCTAGATTCTGCATCGACCTTCATTGACCTGAATTTGAGGAGGGTAAATATCCTCCCGCCCTTACCGACCCTCTCCTGTCGAAATAACACAGGACCTGTAGAATCAAGTTTTATAAGCAGGGCTACCATCAACATAACAGGCGCAGTCAGAAGAAGCCCGATAACAGCAAGAAAGATATCAACTATACGTTTACCTATTTCAATCTGACGCCTTCTAAAACCCTCAGAAAAGATAAGCCAGCCAGGTTTTAAATGACTCACATGAATCTTCCCGCTTATCTTTTCATAGAAAGTGATCCCATCCTCCACTCCTATCCCATCAAGCCTTAAGGTAAGAAGGGGACCAATAGGAAGGTGCCCCCTCATCTCTGGCAGGGCTACAATGATCCTGTCTATCCTTTCCCTTTCTACAGTAGGGATAATTTCCTCCTGGGAGGCAATTATCTTGGGATTAAAGAGGCGTTCTCCCACCCGCATCTCATTTTCATCTACGTAGCCTACCACTTCATAACCTCCGTGATGTTCATCAATGACCTTCTTTCCTATCTCTATGGCCAATTCACCCGTACCTATGATGAGGATCCTCTCCTTATTTTGTGCAAAAACGGGTATCTTTGTATGGAATATTCTCCAAATAAATAAGAGAGGAGGGAGGACTATAATAGTCAATATAAATATACCCCTCCCGATTATAAGAGAAGGCCAAAAGAAATAGGATATAGAAAGCAGAATAGATGTTGCCCCAAGTGACTGCAGAAGCTTTATAAGGAGTATCCTTCTGTTATCCCCTAAATTTATAGAGTAAAGCTCATTGTAAAGGAGTGAACCCTGGCAAACTAAAGTAACAAATAATACTTTGGCTATAATATATTCATAGGAAACAATACCTTCTCTATCAAAAAAAAATCTTATGCTTATGGCAAGGAGGACACCCAACGATATCATAAGCCCTTCTGCGATAAAAAATAGAATATACCTCTTGGGAATATATCTACTGAATAGACGTATCATAGGCGGCAAGACCTTTCTTAGTAGCTATATTATGTACCGTGATAGTAGTTAGAATAATTTAACTCTACCTCATTAAGAACTGCACCAATTATCTTTTCCGGGGGTATGGATGCCAGTGCCCTTTTTACGATGCTCCTTGGTGTCTTACCAGCCTTTATAACAAGTAATATACCATCAACGAGCATAGAATATATATTGATGTCAACCATGGGGACGATAGGGGGCGTATCAATAATAATGTATTTAAAACATTCCCTGGCATTGTTTAATACCTCTTGCATCCTGGGAGAAGAAAGGAGCCTTGATGGATTACCCATCGTCTTTCCTGCAAACAGCACTGAGAGTCTTCCCTCCAATAACTGTATTGAAGATGCTTCAAAACCTATTCTACCTTCCAGGACATCTGACAGGCCAAATCCAGGAGGACGTTTAAGGTATTCATGCAGATTCGGTTTCTTCAGGTCCCCCTCTATGAGGAGTACCTTCTCATCGAAATCTCTTGCCATAGAGATTGCCAAATTCAGTGAGGTAAATGACTTGCCCTCAGCCTCTACTGAACTGGTTATAGCAAGGGCATAAGAGGGTTTATTCTGTGTAAGCTGGGAAATACGGCTACAAAGAATCCTGTACTGTTCTGCTCCAATAGAATAGGGCTCTTTTATAGTTATCAGGCGATCGTCAACAAAATTTCCATTTCCGCCTCCCCTTTCCTGTCTGATTTGTGCGGGCAAACCTTCTTTCTCTACTGAAACCAGCATGGTTTCCCTATCTCCCTTTTTCCCCCGTTTCAACCATCCTATCTGCATAACGTCAAATATCCTCAATGAATTCCTATCCTTATCTTGGGGACCGATGCAAGCACTGGCAGGCCAAGGACAGTGTAAACCTCTTCATCCTTTCTGAATGAGGCATCCATATACTCTAACAGGAATGCAAGTCCGCCACCACTTCCAAGTCCAAGGGCAAGCCCCAGAAGAATGATCCTTTTAGGATCCGAGTTAAAGGGTTTTAATGGCAAGTTTGCAGGATCGAGTATCCTGAACTGCTCCCCTTTCTGCCTCTTCTCAAGGTTCTCCGCAATCTGTGAATCGAGTTTCTTATTCAATAGATTCTGGTAATTGTACTTTGTATTTTCATAATCCCTTACAAGGCTTGTCATCTGCTGCTCTCTTGTCGGGATACGCTCAACACGATCCTGAAGTATATCAATACGCTTTGTTATCTCCTTTTGCTTCTCTTTTAAGTTCTTGATATTGGAATTGACATTCGTGAGCGTGGCAAGGGTCATTTTATCCATGGGATTATTTCTCAATACCTTCGGTTTTAAAGGTATCCCAGAACTCTCTTCTGATGAATTTCCCTCTTCCAACTGTTTCTCTATCTCAGCTATTTCATTTTTTATTCTTATGATATCTGGGTATTTATCAGTGTATATACTCGATAGTCGTGACAACTCTGTCTGCGACGCAAGAAGCCTTGCCTCAAGAGAATCCGCCCTTGACCCTCCTGTGAGGGTCTCATTGCTCTCTGTAAGTTGTTTCTCAAGCACAATCTTTCTGTCTTCTGCTGATCCGAGCATATCATTTATTGTCTGAAGTTCAAGCTGGAGCCGATCGAGCGTCCTCAGATTCGCCTCAAGCTGGGCAGGCAGTTCACCCACATATTTCTCTTTAAATACCTTTATCTGAGCCTCCAGACTTTCCAAGACTGCCTTAAGGCTTTGAAGCTGGGTGTCAAGAAACTCTGTGGTCCCCTCTGCCTGCTGTTCACGGACCTTCAGGTTCTCCTCGATAAAGAGGGATGCAAGCCTGTTCGTTACATGCATTACCGTCTCAGGGTCAGCACCCATATAAGAGATTATAAACGACGCTTGCCCTTGCACATTTATCTCTATATTCTTTCTCATCAGTTCTACAATCTCGTCAGATGTTAATTTATCTCTTTGGCTGTGGAATAGATCAAACTCCTTTATAATAGACTCAAGCCTTGTCCTGCTCATAACCTGCTGGCTAATAGTATCCAGGCGACCCTTTATATCTATTGTGATGGTAGGCTTGACATAGGACTCCGACACCTTTTGTGGCTCAACCAGTATCTGAGTTGTCGACTTATACATCGGAGGGATAATCCTAAAAGCCACAATAATCCCGATAACCGAGACAATAAATGGGGTAATGATAAACCACTTCCTCCGGAGGACAATCTCTATATAATCTTCTGCCCCCATCTGTTTTTGGCCTTGAAGTTCCATAGGTTATTAGGGAATAGAGACCCTTCCCCCTCCACCTTCCTTTGCCTGATTCAGTGCAAACTCAGCCCTTTGTACAAGGGTTTCAAGGTCACTCGCATGGGTCGGAAAACAGGCCACCCCTATACTCCCTGTGAGCATTACCTCATGACCATCCACCCTGAATGCATAATGTCGAATACGGTCTTTTATTCTTTCGCCCACCTTGAACGACGCCTGAAAATCTGCCTGATCGAGCATGATAAAAAATTTATCATAACCTATCCTCCCAATCGTATCAGTACCCCTTACCTCCTCTCTGACCAGGGTAGCCAATCTTTTGAGGAGTGTGTCTTCCTCAGCTGGGGTCAACCCCTGAGGGATCTTATCCCCCTGCAGTATCATCAGTGAAAAGAAATAGAGATATCTGACAGCCTTTTTTACTTCAAGGTCGAGGAGATATTCGAAGAATTCCTTCTCAAGGGTTTGGGTCACCCTATCAAACATGGATTTTCCTCTATATTCTGAAAGTGTTGTAATATAGCGTGATGTCATATCTTAGATGCCGTAAATATTACTTGAAGTAAGTATTGCAATATCGGTGCCATGGGGCCATAGGCTTCAAATAAGCAAACATGCATTGTTTAGAGGGAACATGGGTAGGAATCTTACTAAAACAGGAAGGTCCCTTCCTGTTTTTATTCTAACAAGTTATATTGCCTCATCTTATAGAAGAGTGTCTTATAACTTATGGATAGGAGTTCTGCTGTCTTTTTTTTATTCCACTTACATGTTATAAGGGCATTTTTTATAGTCTCCTCTTCAACCTTTCGTACAGCCTCCTGTGCAATCTCCCGGAGGCTGCATGGCTTAAATGATTTACCTGTTGTATCTGCCGTATCTATCTTCTTATCCGGGTGAGGAGGGTCTACTTTATTGGCCTCTGCCGTGTGATGATCTATCTCCATTTCCTCGCTACCTAATACGATTATCCTCTTTACCACATTTTCAAGTTCTCTGACATTCCCTGGCCAGTGGTATGTCATAAACTGGTCCATGGTCTCCTGCGAGAGGAGACGATGGTCCTTGTTATATAACTGACAATATTTTTGCATAAAATACTCCGTTAACACAGGGATATCCTCTTTCCTCTCCCTGAGGGAAGGCATTGTTATACTAACCACATTAAGTCTGTAATAAAGATCTTCTCTGAAAGTCCCTGATACAACACTTCGCTCAAGATTTTTATTCGTAGCGGCAATAACGCGCACATCAACCTTTACCTCTTTTCCCCCTATCTTGGAAAACTCCCCATCCTGAAGTACCTGTAAAAGTTTTACCTGGAGAGACTGTGGCACATCTCCGATCTCGTCGAGAAATATTGTCCCCCCATTAGCGAACTCAAACTTTCCAGGTTTACTCCTGTGTGCACCCGTAAAGGAACCTTTTTCATGGCCAAACAGTTCACTCTCGAGAAGCCCCTCAGGTATTGCGGCACAGAGGACCTTAACAAAGGGCCGATCTCTTCGTTTTGAACATCTGTAGAGGGCCTGGGCAGCAAGCTCTTTTCCTGTACCACTTTCCCCCCGCAATAGAACCGTTACATCCGCATCCGCAACGCGCCGTATTATGTTCGTTACGTCAACTATGCGCTTACTCATTCCGAGAAGTAGATTCTCTGTAACGTCCTCCTTGTCTGAAGTAACGTCTCCCGATTGGGAGAGAACTTCAGGTTTATAATCATCGTTGCCTTTCTTAAGATATCGTGCTATGTTATCCCGCAACGTGACATAGTTGATGGGCGTTCTTATAAATCCATTTATATCAGGGTCAGAAGACTCTTCTGTTCCTACTGCTGATGTAAGGATAAGGATGGGGACATCGCGACTAATCTCTTTTATCTCTGTAACGGCGGACTTCCAGTGTATCCCCTGAAGGTCTGCGTCAATGACTATAAGCGCTGGCATGTTCTCATTCATAATCTTAAGCCCTTCATTGTATCTTCCAGCGGCCTGAACCTCAAAGCCAAAACTCTGGATAAGCGCCTTCAGGTAGCTACTCTGAATGTTGTCTGAAACAATAAGGAGAATATTGGCCGATCTATTCATTTACAACCTCATGAAAGTCAAAATCTACAACAAGGAACCCGTGGTTACATGTTGGGGGGGCTCTCCGCCTTGCGCAACAGATTACATATTTTATCCGCTTTACTTCCCAAACATGCCTTATTTTAACGGAATCGTATAGCAAGTCAAGCTGAAAAAATGACGCAGTGAGGTCTCGGTAGGGTGTTGGGGGTAGGGGGATAAGACGAATAGGAGGAATCATGAACAGGTGGACATCGTTTATTGTTATTTTAATACTCATACTGACAGCTTGCAGTAGCCCTGAACAGAAAAGGGCAAAACATATGGAGCGGGGGATGGGGTACTATAATGATGGCAAATATAATGAGGCCATCATAGAATTTAAGAACGTCATTCAGATAACGCCTAAAGATGCAGAGGGTCACTACCGTCTCGGTCTTGCCAATATAAAATCTGGCAAGATTCAAAACCTTCAGAATGCCTATAAGGAGCTGACCCAGGCCGTTGAGCTTAATCCTGAAATAACGGATGCCCACTTACAACTGGGAAATCTTTTACTGTTATCGCGGGAATTTGAAAAGGCAAAGGAAAAGGGGGATCTTGTTTTGAAGAAGGAGCCTAATCATGTTGAGGCCCATCTCCTTTTAGGGAACTCCCTGTCAGGCCTTAAAAAATATGATGAGGCCATAGGAGAGATAAAGATTGCTATAGGATTAGACCCAAAACGGATAATATCCTACATCAATCTCGGTGGACTTTATATCATGCAGCGAAATCTGGATGCAGCGGAAGAGGCACTTAAAAGGGCCGTCTCTGTGGATGTTAGCTCCGTACAGGTCCATTTAGCCCTTGCCAACCTTTATATTTTAAAGAGGGATACAAAGTCCGCTGAGGATGAATATATGGAGGCGATCAAGATCAGTCCAAAGGATCTAAACCTGCAAATAACACTTGGAAATTTCTATGCATCCCAGAAGAGGTTTGATGAGGCAGAGGCACGATATCAGGAGGCTACAACACTTACCAGCGATAATCCATTGCCGTACATCATCCTTGGAGACTTCTATCTTTTTCAGGGGAAAGGGGATGCTGCCATTAAGGCCTATCAGAAAGGGGATGAGGTAAAACCGGATGTATTGACGGCCCAAAAAAGGCTTGCATCCTATTATCTTTCAAAAATGAAATTTGATGAGGCATCAGGACATATTGAAACTATCCTCAAAAAGAACCCAAAAGACCTCGATGGACACCTCCTCCGGGGGAGGATCGCCCTTGCAAAACTGAAGATTCCAGAGGCAGTATCAGAATTCCAGCAAGTGATCAAGGATGAGCCCACGCGGACTGATGCCCGATACTTCCTTGCCCAGGCCCATATTCTTTCAGGGGATCTGCAACTGGCAAAGAATGAACTGACTGAGGTGTTAAAAACCGCCCCAAATTCGATAGACGCCCTGGCAGGCCTGGCCGACGTATACTTAAGACTTCATTCATACGACGAGGCGATTAATGAGGCAAAAAAGGTGGTATCTCTACGGCCGGATAACCTTCAGGTAAGGAGGATACTTGGAGATGCTTATGCAGGGAAAAGGGATATAGAGGGGGCATTACTTCAATACAAAGAATTTCTACGCATCGCGCCGCATGATCCCCTCGGCCACTATCGGCTCGGTATTATCTACAGGGCACAGAAGAAATACACCGAAGCAATGACTGAGTTTGAGAAGGCGCTATCGCTGAGTCCTAAGTCAACAGATATTCTTGCACAACTCATGAGTATCCTGACAGAAAGGGGGGAAACAGACAGGGCAATAGAAAGGGCAAATAAGCAGTTAGCTGCCTCTCCAAATAATGCCCTTATTTATAACCTCCTCGGAAAAGGATACCTGATAAAGGGAGATACAGCAAAGGCAGAAGAGTATTTTAATAAGTCTATTGAGATAGATAAAAATACCCTTATTTCCTACCTGGATTTAGGGGCCCTCTATGTAAGGAATAAGACCTATGACAAGGCAATCGCCCGCTATGAAGAGGGGATCAAGGTTAATCAAAACTATCTGCCAGCTTATATGCTTATAGGCATGCTTTATGATACACAAAAAAACCATGATAAGGCAAAGGAGTATTATGAAAAGGCACTGAAGATCGATCCGAAGTTTGCCCCTGCAGCAAACAACCTTGCCTGGATCTATGCTGAACATGACGGGAATATAGATGTAGCCTTGGACCTTGCACAGAGGGCAAAAGAAAAGCTCCCTGATGACCCGTCAGTCTCTGATACGCTCGGCTGGATCTATTATAAAAAGAATGCCTATCTTAAAGCCATCTCTCTGTTAAAGGAGAGCAGCGAGAGACTGCAGGATAACCCTGCAGTACATTATCACCTTGGGATGGCCTATTACAAAAATGGGAATAAGGAACTTGCAAAAAGGGAAATTGAAACAGCCTTGAGATTAAGCCAAAATTTTGATGGGGTAGAGGAGGCCAAAAAGGTATTTGGGGGGCTGGGCAAATAAATCAATCCTCTAATACGCTAATTCCAAATCCCTTCAAGGGCTGTGGTTAACAGATTCCGTTTCATAGCTTCGACTGTCAGCCGGTCAGATTCCTGGTTGAAGTGTGATGCGGTAATAGAAAAGCTCAACCATTTTCTGATGGTATAGTTTAGACGACCCGAGAGATTATAAGAATGTGTATCTACCTCTTCTTTATCTCCTCTAATAGAGCTGTTAATTGCATAATCGGCACTGATGCTTGAGGTTAAATCCTTGGAGTGGATGTTAGTTATATTGATATAAAGTATCTCTGCTATAGTTGGTCTATCACTAATACTACTTATGGTATTTAGCGTCCTTAAATAACCCATATTATAAGTATGAATCTTTTGGCGTTTCGTCAGGCTAAACCCTCCATTGAAGGTGGAATCACGATCCCCTTCCTCATGGTCAAGTATGGAAACGCCGGCATTAATATCAAATGCTGAAAGTGGGGAAATGGAATGTCTGACGCCGATAAGGAGTACGTAGCTATTTGAAACCTCCGTCGTCCCTCTTACCACCCTGATGTTACCCGTATTCACAGTACTATATACTACATCTCTTGGAAAGCTGTATCTTACTCCCAATCCGACGGTATTTATTATACTATCTTTAAATGAAGGATCCTTATAAACGGTCAAAAGATTGGAATAAGATGGGGATAGACTAACCCTATTTGCTATAGGAAGCAATACGTCAATCCCTAAGGCATTCCTGAATCCATCAGATCGTCTTGTTCTGACACCATAGTTGCTTAGCGGGTCAATTTTCCCTCTCACATCATTAAAATAATAATCCTTTATATCAGGTGTAAATGTGAAATCCTCAGTTATAGCTACCTCACTTTTTTGAAACAATTTCCGGAACCAGCGGTTTAAGTCTATATTAAAACCCCCATCCTGTGTGACGACATTCTCCTTTGGCCGCCTGGCAAATGTATTTAGATTGAGGAGATAGTTTCCCTGCAATCCAATATTAGAACCATTATAGGTTGCACTTAGATTGGCTCCTATCTTCGTGATGTAGTCATCCACTTCTGTCGTTGTGGAGTATATGTTGTCATCATAGGTCTCCGAAACTGTGAGGGATGGTGTGAGATGCCAGTTAGATTGGGCAAAACTATTAAAAGGATAAATTAAACTGAGTAGGAAAAATAGGGGAAAGATAAAAAACCTTAGCAATCTTTCCTCGCAAATACTCCAAAACCTGTTTCTTTCTTCTTGCGGGAGCCGGGAGGAATCTATCTGAGACTTGATCGCTCCTTTGCTTTTATTAAGCCTGTTCAATACTGTTGATACGGTCTTATCCGGTATCTCCATATATGCGGCAAAGGAAAGGAAGTCTTCAAGTTTCAACTTATTCCTCTTTCCGTTTATACTCAGGCTCATTTCTTCCTGCTCAAGGGGGAGCGCCAGTCTTGAATTGACAATGTCATAAACCGGAGACAACCTATAGCCCAGTTCCGGCTTCTTTAAGAGAGAAAAGTTCTTAAGATGGGCATCTCCGTTGCCTAAAACAAAGAAAAGAAGGAGCCGTTCAAAAAGGATTACAGCGTCAAGCAATGGCGCACTGGAGTATTCCAGTAAGACCTTCCCAACCCTTTCCATAGATCCGGAATACTTGTCATATATACCCGTTAATTGCTGGAAGTCCTCTTGCGGCAATTTGGTTCCGTAATCCAGACGATCAAACCTCTTTATGACATAGCATAAGCTGCCGTCCTGAAACCTCAGTAAACCATGCGGCGGAGTGTCGATTTTGAGGCCTTCGGCTATAGTCATGCAAAGGTTTTCGTTTTCTGGCAGGTGGCTGAACCGCTCTACCTGGGGCTTTAGTATAAAGGATCCCCCCCCCTCCACGACTTCAAGCACCTTCCGCTTCTTATTCAGATGGACCGATAACTTGGGCTGCACCCCTGAGATAGAAATCTTCCCCACCATCTTCTGCGCTTCGGCAACGATATCACCGGACGTGAAAGGGAGGGTTGGCACCCAGTTTGTCCCAAAAAGCCTGCGGGCACATTTCCTGTGATAATCGCCCTCCAATTCCGGATTAAGACCATGACAAGATAAACAACGGTCAGTCAATTACAGCTCCTCTTCAGAGTATATGCCGGTAGCCCCTATGCAATCCTTGCAACATTTCAGAAGAAGGTCAAAGACATTTTCAGGGTCGATTTTGAGAGTCCGACTGGTTAAATCAAGCAGCCACCCCTCTGGTATCAATCCCATGAAATAGGGAAACATCTTTCTGCTCTCATACGGCTCAGCCCTGAGTGGCAATGTAAGGCTTGCCGCCTCGGCATCGGGGCGGGAGAGGTATTCCGGAAGATACCGAAATAGGAATCCTTCTTCCAATTTTTCAAGGACCCCGGATTTGATACTGCGGTGGTAGACTATCCCCCGCTTGATACCGCGTGAATCTCCCTCTCCCCCCCTACTCTTCACCGGTTTCCCTCTGCTTGTCTATGGGACCAAGCTCCTTACCGAAAAGGGCCAGGATCTGGTTTACCTTATCCATCCTGAGGGTCTTCTTACCCTGCTCCAAGTCACGAATAAAATGGAGTCCAACTCCGGCCTTTTCCGCAAGGTCCCTTTGCGTCATCTTGTTTAACCTTCTTTGGTCTTTAATAAATGCTATAAGATTCACCAACATAAACATATACTCGAAAGAGTATATTGTCAAGGCAGAATTGCTATTAATATACCCTATAAAGTATAATTAATTATTGCATGGTTAATATTATACTTTATATAGTATATATTAAAAGATACTCTGGTTTTGCACCTTTTATAGTTGAAAATAAAAAAGCTCTTACCTATATTTGGATTGTTGTCGAGACAAATAACCAAATATAAGGAGGCAAGAGCTCTATGAACTTTTTACAACTTCCAGATTCAGTTGTCAACCTCGCAAAGTAGCTTTTTGTGGTATTCAGTTGCTACAGCCAAGCCCACTTTCTGGTAATTACCAGAGGGCTGCTGCTTTCTCCACACAGAAAGACAATAACCTCGTGTACCAAACTGGTTTGTAAGCCAATACAGCTGGGAACCTAAAACCCTGGCCGTTGCTCTCACAAATCTCATCATACAGAAACTCGGTATCGACTCTCTCAACCTCATTATCGATGATACCCTGGTTGCTAAATGGGGCAAGAAGATATTTGGACGCTCTCTCCACTTTGACCATGCCGCAAAGGAGAATGATCCCAAAATGTCAGCAGGATAGTTCCGTGTTTGTTGCCATAAAAGACCACGCTTGCCCCAGGACAGTTTGTTATCCCTGCGAGGCCATAAATATATCCATCAGCCTGGGGTCCTTATTTTATCAGTCTTACATGCAATCAATGGCCATAGGGGCTAACATAGTAAGGATGAAAAATTGTCTCTCATGCTTTGATAATGATGATCAGTATAACTATAACTCCTTATTATACAATATGTTTCATGTAAAAAGCTTTCTGGATCATTTTTTGCTAATGTTCTTGTACTCATGATGTAGGGTAAATCATTGGACAGCTTCCCCACCTTTTGATGTCCCGTCTTAATCCAAGATAAGTTGTATCTTAAACTTAACCCTTTTTAATCATTGAGGTGCAGGGATGGAAATGTGCTTTAATAAAAGTTTTGAGGATATCCGGACGATGGACCCTAAGATGCTTGAAATACTGAGCATGGCCCACAGGGTGGCAAAATCGACAAGTAATGTATTGATCACAGGTGAAAGCGGCACAGGTAAGGAGCTGGTTGCCCGGGGGATACACAGATCAAGTCCGAGGTCAGAGGGTCCATTTATTGCGGTAAATTGTGGGGCCATCCCACTGGAATTATTAGAAAGTGAACTCATGGGCTACGAACGGGGTGCCTTTACTGGGGCCCTTAGTCGAAGGGTCGGAGATTTTGAATTCGCAAATGGGGGAACCATCTTCTTAGATGAGATATCCAGCCTCCCCCGGCCATTACAGGCAAAGCTCTTACGTATACTGCAAGAGCGTGAAATAAAACGGTTAGGTTCTAATAAGACTGTCAAGTTGGATGTGCGAGTCATAGCTGCGGCCAATGTAGACTTAGAGGAGGAGGTAGAAAAGGGGCTGTTCAGGCAGGACCTTTACTTTCGATTAAATGTTGTCCCTATCCATCTTCTGCCACTGCGGGAGAGAATAGGGGATATACCCCTTCTCCTGGATCACTTTATAAAAAAGGCCTGCAGCAAAATGATGAAGAATATTCATGGTTATTCCACAGAAATAATACCTATTCTGCAAAGACACCCATGGCCAGGCAATGTGCGAGAGTTTGAAAATCTGATAGAGAGGGTTGTGGTGCTTATAGAGGATGGGAAGCTCATATCCATTAAGGATCTTCCACCCAATATAGTTATCTCTAATAGTAGTGGTTATAGTCAGATCCAGGAAGATACACTGGGTTTAAGAGAGAAGTGCATGGTCTATGAGAAGGTGGAGATTATGAAGGCATTATATGATACAAAGTGGAATAGGGGTAAGGCGGCAAGGTTATTGAAGATACACCGAAATACCTTGATTCAAAAGATGAAAAAGCTTAATATTCCATCAGGGTCCAAAAAGGGAGCCAATAATATATTAGATAATGGTAGGTAGGGTGTGGTTCTTTGGTCTTTAAATTGCAGTTAAATATAAATGATGAATTATGATCTGAGCTTCATTCTTCCATTATTTCCGATTCTTGCCGTCCTCATATCTTTTGGGTTGGGGATATTTGTATTTCTTCGTAATCCCCGGCACCCTGTAAACATCGGTTTTGGGCTTGGAATGCTGAGCTTAGTTTTTATCGAAATAGGGGGGGCAATCTCACTCCTTTCAAGCAGGGAATCTTCGACCATATTTGGGAGGAGGGTTTCATTAGCAGGTGAAGCAATACTCCCTTCTGCGTGGTTCCTTTTTTCCATCACCTTTGCACGGGCCAACTATAAGGAAATAATCCTCCGTTGGAGGCCGATACTCATAGGTCTTTCTATATGTTCAGTCTTTTTTATCTTTTGGATAAAATCCCCTAACTTTTTCTTTTTACCGGGGAACGGAGAGAACAATGAGATATTGATGTTGGGTCCGGTTGGCCAGTATTTTTACATCTTCCTCCTCCTTGGAATGATAATTAACCTTATACATTTAGAAAATACCCTCCGGTTTTCTGTAGGCCTCAGACGGCAGCAGATAAAAAATGTCATTATCGGTGTGGGCGCACTTCTTTCATTTCATATCTACCTGGCGAGTAAGGCACTGCTGTTTTCTGCTCTCGATGCTAAGTACCTCCCTGTTACTTCTGTTATTGTCCTTATCTCCTGTAGTTTGGTGTTGTTCACTGTTGTCCGGAATAGGCTTCTCGACATGGACATATTCATTTCCCGGTATATCATTTATAACTCCATGACCGTCCTCCTGGTCGGGGCCTATCTATTGTTTGTGGGGCTTGTGGCCCAGGGGATCAAGCTTGCAGGAGGTTCTTTCGATACATTCTGGAGTATCCTTTTCGTTTTTACCGCCATAGTAGGAATAGTCGCCTCACTTCTTTCAACCAGACTTCGACGCAAGGTTCAACTGTTTATTAATAGACATTTCTATAGCCATAAATATGAGTTTAGAGACAAATGGATGGAGACAACAGAAAAGATTGGGTCAAAAACCAATATATTGCAGATTCAGAGGACAATAGTGGAGATGATTTCAGAGACTATGGGTGCCAGAGAGGTTTATTTATGGCTCTATGAACCAGCTCGGTGTAGATACCGGTTGGCCACCTCTACTGTCGCCATCATTGGTCAACTACAGATTAAGGAAGATCATCCGTTAGTTTCATATATCAAGAGGAATCCAAATCCCTTCTTCATAAAAGATATCCCGGAAGATGCGAAGGGATTTGCGCAGGAGATGGCCCCCCTAATCATGGCTACTAAGGCAGTACTCTGTACCCCACTTATAGTGGGAGATGAGGAGCCTCTTGGCTTTATCCTTCAGGGAGAGGATATCTCCGGGGAGCCATATCGTAAAGATGACTTTGACCTTTTAAGGGCAATAACAAGCCATGCAGCAGGTCGTATTAAGAATGTCCGATTGACACAAGAGCTTCTTACCGTCAAAGAGGCAGAGACATTCCATCAGGTGTCGACCTTTTTTATCCACGATTTGAAAAATCTCGTCTCCACCCTCTCCCTCCTGGTCCAGAACGCGGAGGAACATATGAGCAACCCATTGTTCCAGCAGGATGCTGCGAGAACGCTCAGGAGTACAGTATCTAAGATGAACGCCATGATCTCTAACCTGACCATACTTTATAGGGGGTTAAAGATTAGTCCTCGTCCTACAAACGTTAATGACCTCATCGAAGAGACGGTAGCTACCCTGAACGGCCAGGTGTCATCAAGGCTTGTAAAGAGGATGGAAGGTCTGCCCACCATTCCTGCGGATGGGGAGCAATTGCAAAAGGTCTGCTTAAATCTCCTTCTCAATGCGATCGAGGCTTCTCCCCCTGATGGGGAAATAGTGATTCAGACTTTTGCCGAAAGCGGGGAAGTTGTCCTGACAGTGACTGACCATGGGTGCGGCATGTCTCCTGAGTTCATCCAGTCATCCCTATTCAGGCCATTTCAGACCACCAAGTCCCATGGTCTCGGTATTGGTTTATTCCAATGTAAGAAGATTGTAGAAGCCCATAAAGGGAGGATTGAGGTGGAGAGCGAAGAGGGGAAGGGGAGTATATTTCGAGTGGTACTACCTCTGGCGAAGGTAGATGAGGTATGATCAAGCCAAAAGTGCTCATAGTAGATGACGACGAGGCCATACGTTCACAGATGCGATGGGCTCTTTCCAGAGACTATGAGGTGATCGAGGCTGGAGATCGTCTTTCGGCCTTAAAGATTGTTAATGCAGAACAGCCATTGGTAGTTTTGCTCGATCTGGGACTTCCACCGAGACCGAGAGATGCTTCCGAGGGACTGCAGACCCTTCATGAAATTATAGAAAAAGACCCTATCATCAAAGTGATCATGGTAACTGGAAATACAGAAAGGGGAAACGCACTGAAGGCCATCGAGCTTGGGGCCGTTGACTTTTTTACCAAACCTCCGGTGATGGATGAGGTCCGGATTGTTATTAAAAGGGCCTTGAAGATGGGAGAACTGGAGCGGGAGAACCGTACCCTTCGAAGAGAAGTAGAGGCTGAGGGCATGTATGGGTTACTCGGAGCCAGTCTCCCAATGCAAGAGGTCTTCCAGACCATACGTAAAGTTGCGGCGGCAGATGTTTCTGTACTTATCCTTGGAGAATCTGGCACAGGAAAGGAACTGGTAGCTAAAGCTATTCATAGATTGAGTAATCGCCGGGATGGTCCCTTTGTAGTTATCAACTGTGGGGCCATTCCTGAAAATCTTTTGGAGAGTGAGCTCTTTGGCCATGAAAAGGGAGCATTTACCAGTGCAGATACGAGGCGGCGGGGCAGGATAGAGTATGCAGAGGGAGGGACGCTCTTTTTAGATGAGATAGGGGAGCTTAGCCTTTCCCTCCAGGTAAAACTCCTCAGGTTTCTCCAGGACTATATTATTGAAAGGGTCGGAGGAAGGGAACCTATAGCACTGGACGTAAGGGTCCTTGCGGCTACAAATAAGGAGCTTAAAAAGGCTGTTGACACGGGTCAGTTTCGGGAAGACCTCTACTTTAGGCTTGGCGTAGTTACCATATCTTTGCCACCACTCCGCGAGAGGGGAGATGACATTTATCTTCTATCCCGAGCCTTTTTGCATCACTATAAGGGTGACTTCAAAAGGGATATAAAAGGGTTTTCCGAGGATGCCATAACGGCCCTTGCTGATTATAAATGGCCTGGCAATGTAAGAGAGCTTGAAAACAGGATCAAGCGGGCTGTGGTCATGGCGGAAGGGGAGATGATAACGTCCAGAGATATAAACCTCCTTGGTAGTGGCTCCGTAGAAGGCCCTTCCATTTCACTTAAAGAGGCCCGTGATAGGGTGGAAAAAGAGCTTATTCAGAAGGCCTTACTGAAGCACGGTGGGGTTGTAGTCCGTGCCGCTGAAGACCTCGGCATCACCCGCCAGACCCTTGCGGACTTAATCAAGAAATATGGAATCTCAATAAAATAGTAATGTCCGTAGTTGCCCAATTCATGGGGCTTCCTGCAACCATGCCCGACACGCGACCTCCTACCCCCCGTATTCTTTCCCTTGCTGAGAATATGTTGATCTGTTATGATTTAGCCCGACTTTCGCAATTCGGATTGCTCCAGAGAAAAAGATTGCATGATTGCGTGCATAAGGATTTGAAAATACAGAGCCGCATTTTGTAAGTATGTCTGAAACCCGCTATAACAGTCTGTAGTGAAGACCTACCCTCTTTACACGATATTTTTATCTGACATAATGGCTTTATGTTTTTGAGATGCACTGGCCGGTTTAAAGATGGTAAGGAACACTGCTACTGGAATATCGTTGAAAACAAGCGGACCGCTGGTGGTTGTGTGGTTCAACGTCAGGGTCTCCATCTTGGAGAGATCAATGACAGTCAACAAGAGGGATGGGGTAAGACCATTGAAGTTTTTGAGTATGTACAAACACTTCCGGAGCAAATGGCTATCTTCAAAATTATCCAGACAGCGAGGGGAACAGCCAGGACGGGCGCAAATGATAATTTGACCGTTATCCCCAGCGATAAAACAGAGAGGATCATGACACCATAAAAGACCGAGTAGCGATTCATGAAGTAATCAGTAATGAGATACAACGCAGCGGTAACAAATGCGAGAAGAAGGGCATCGGTTGTCTTTGCGCCGGGATTTGATAGGAACTGGTGCCACTTCCAGGCAAAGTCCCCATGTCCGTCGGGAATAAAGTGGTGAGGCCCCCAGAGCCAAAGATCATGTTGCCAGAGTTTATAAGAGATCACCAAAAAGAATAAAAAACATAGAGAAGCTGCAAAAAATAAAACTCCTCCATTCCTGCCTACAGTCCGCAGACCTCAACCCGGCACTTGTCCACAGGTTATCCACTCTTGCTGTGGGGAGGCAGGTTCTGACTAGATACTTACTTTTCTTCTTAGTATCTGCCTGGCGTAGACTTCCGGGAGATTCTGTGGGACGTACATATCCGAGCTGTTCACTCGCACCCAGGCCAAGGTGTGGGATCCATACGCCAATTTTTGTTTTCCCCCATAGGGGTCAACTTTGAAGTATTCAAAGAAGAGGGATACGCCGCACTCGTAAAGTTTTTGCA
>JAHFEQ010000002.1:43805-65873 GCA_023248395.1 Nitrospirota bacterium | reverse complement strand
TTGGATTTGGCCGTCGATGCAAGGAACATGATGGCAGCGAAGATAATCGCATTGACCATAACACCAGCCAGCAGCATCGTGTGGGGGGGGGTCCTGCCACGGATACTGCTTATCCTGTAGACAATGTAGAGGGTCAGGAGAGCGCCAATAAAGGCCATGACAGTAGCTGAGGTAAAGCCATACAGGCCCACATCCACTTTAGTAAAAAGTGAGAGGACGACACCAAGGGCCGCACCACTGGATATTCCCAGTATATAGGGATCGGCAAGGGGATTTCTCAGAACGGCCTGGAATACCCCTCCGGCCGCTGCCAGTGATCCACCAACAATAGCCGCAAGGAGTATTCGGGGAAGTCTTATCTGAAACAGGATTGTGTCAACAACTTCTGAAACCGGCTGACCAGAGAATCTATCCCTGATTGTCCTTATGACATCATGAGACCTCAGCGCATCCGAACCAAACAATATGGAAAGGAATGCTGCGATCAGAGATAGAACTACTAATATAGACATTGATGATAACCAGCGTTTTAGAGTAAGTGTCTGCATGATAGAAAAATAAAAATTCAAAAGTCAAACATCAAAATGTAATTCAAATTGAAAAAAAATTATTCTCTTTGAATTCGGGGTACCCACGAAGTGGGTCGTGTCATTTTGCATTATTAAGTAACCTGTACATATCCTCTAACCCCTCCACAATTCTCGGGCCTGGCCTACTGATGATATCAGGGTCGATGGGATATATCCTATTATGCCGGACGGCGGATATCCCATCCCATCTATTCTTCCAGGAACGAATAGTCTCTATAATATCAGGGGGGGCTATGATGACCTCCGGATCCCTCAGGATGATCTCCTCCATCTCTATCCTTGGATATCTGGTAAACGATTGTGACGCTATATTATCCCCACCACTAATCTCTATAATATCGTGTATGAAACTACCAGGTCCCACAGAGATGATGGGCTCCACACTGGCAAGGTAGAGGACTCTCACCCTCTTCACACCCTCTACCTTCTTCTTGATTGCCTCTACCCTTTTAGTCAGATTGTTTACCCTCTCCCTTGCAATCTCCTCCTGACCTGTAACCTTACCAATGGATAGGAGCTCTTGCAGAATATCCTCAAGAGTATGGGGGTTCAATACATAAACCTTTACATTAACCCTCTCCAGGGTATTCACAATATCAGGCCTGTTCCCCTCTGCTGTGGCAAAGACTAAATCTGGTTTTAACGAAATGATCTTTTCAAGGTTAGGACTTATAAGCCAACCTATACTGGGTTTTTTCCTGGCCTCTTCAGGATAATTACAGAAGTCTGTTACCCCAATTACCCTCTCTCCCAGGTTAAGATAGAATAGGATCTCTGTTATGCTTGGTGCAAGGGATATAATACGGTCAGGGCTCTTTGTTATCTCAACCTTTTTCCCCATGTCATCCATAAATGTTATGGCATGAACAGAGGATGTTATCGCAGTGAGCGCTGAAAGAAGAAATATGACTAAGGCTACCTGTATTCTCAAAAACTTTCCCCCCAAAAACAAAAAATCCCCAAAGCCGTTTGACCGGCCTTGAGGATTGCACCCTCTTTCTTCATCCCAAAGGCTATATGCCTATACCCCTCACGCGGAGGTGATGGCGTCATTTTATACCAGGCAGGTCTTCTGGCTCTTGGATCTCCCTACTCACCGCTCCCTTCCCAGGGTCAACCCCCTAGTGGTCTAACTGCGGCTTTCGTCCCCAAATACAGCGGCGGGACCACCCCTGATTCACACAGGGTTCCCTCTTGGCCTAAACCTGTAAGGATAGGCACACCTGGATTATTTTTTATAGTTATAGACTATGAGAAACGTCTATGTCAAGTTTATTTTTGAGGAGGAGTTAGAAAGGAACTTTTAGATGGAATCCTATAGAACTTCTGTCAAATGTGAAATAAGGTACTATCGTGTCCTTACCGGATATTACCCTGTAGCCATTTAGTAATGACTGGGTGACTGCAATGGACAGTATAATGTCTTTGCTAACTCCAGTCTCTTTCTGCAGAATATTCGGGTCAGCATCAGGATTATCCTTGTTTACATAGAAGGTGTGGAGGGAATACCATAGAAAGTCTGTTCCGCTAAAGAACAGGAGGGCTTTATTGTAAGTTGTAGGCCTTTTTCTGTATGACTGGAGGGCATATTCAAAGCTCATATTGGCCCCAATCTCCCCTCCGAGGGCAAAAGTGGGATATGCCTTCTCATCAATCTTTCTCATGGATGTATATCCCAGGAAGAGATTGTTCTTTTCCTTTGCAAAGAACGTGACCGAGATACCTTCAGCCCCTACAGAATTCCCTACGATGGCATGACCATATTCATGGGCTGTAAGGTTTGTTACAAAGGCCGTACCAAATTGGATCAGATTTTCTGCCATTATATCAGATGCTAAGGCAGATTGTGCGGCCAAGAGGTTTAATACCATCCATACAGTTATCAGGATCTTCATCTTCCCCCTCTTGGCCGAAGTGGGGAAACAAAAAAAGCCCATTACCACGATATGGTGTAATGGGCCTTTAACCTCGACCACTTCGGCGTCTCCGCTACCCTCTCTTAAGAGGGCCGGTGGCTCTGCGTCCTGCCGTTACCGGCAGTTTGCTCTTATCGTGTGGTAATTAATATGTATAACTTATGGATTTAATTTATCATTTTGAATGATAAATGTCAAGTCTTTGGTAAGTCAAAAGAAGAACTTATAAGGCTTTCTTAAGCTCTGCAATCACCTGCCTTGTTACATCCTTTAGAGATTCAAATACTCCATCTCCTTTTAGCGCCACCGCTTCATATAATGGCACTCCCCTCGGGTTAATCAACTTATTCATCTCCCCGGTGGATATAATGTTTGGCAGGTCTCTCTTATTATATTGAAGGGCTAAAGGGATATGACTGATATCTAATCCCTGTTCTGAAATGTTCCTCTTCAAATTGTCCATACTTTCAATGTTTGCATCCATCCTCTCTACCTGGGAATCTGCTACAAATATGATACCATCCACGCCTTTGAGGATCAGTTTTCTGCTTGCCTCGTAGAATATCTGTCCCGGCACAGTATAAAGATGAAACCTTAATTTGAAATCGTTCAGGGTTCCTAAAAAGATGGGCAAAAAATCAAAGAACAATGTATGTTCTGTCTCGGTTGCAATAGAGACAAGCTTTCCTTTGCTCTCTGGATTGGTGTTGTTGTAGATGTACCGGATATTTGCGGTCTTTCCACACAGACCGGGGCCATAATAAACGATCTTACAGTTTATCTCTTTAGAAGAGTAATGGATAAATGACATACGGAGACTGTCAAGTTATAATAGTGGGTGTTCATGCATCGCCTTTAATCTTTCCCACCTTCTGTCAACCTCTTTCTGAAGTTTCTCAACGACATCCTTATAGTCAGGTTTCAGAAGGTGTTTTGTCTTCCCCATCAACTTAAGCCATTCTGTAACAGAAACCTTTTTCCCCTTTTCCTCCGGATTATAGCTAATGATAGTCTTTCCATGCACCACCTCAAAGAGGGGGAAGAAGCAACAGTCCGTAGCCGCCTGCAGTATCTCAAGACCAATCCTCTCCTCACTCTTCCACTCCAGGGGACAGGTAATGAGTATCTTTCCGTATACCAGCCCCTCATTTTTTGCATAGTACTGGGCCCTGGATGCCTTTTTAATAAGATCCCTGTACTGGGTGGCAATCCCTGTAAATACATAGGGGATATTGCATGCAGCCATTATTTGTGCCGTATCTTTATGTTGTAATTGATTCCCACTCTGGTAGGGCCCCACATGCGATGTCGAAGTGGCATGGCCCAGCGGGGTTGAAAATGAGAGCTGGGCGCCTGTATTCATATAGCCCTGGTTGTCATATTCCAGAATAATCATCTTATGATTCCTGAGGGCGGTTCCTATGGCATGCCCCATGCCAATATCCATTCCGCCATCTCCGGTAATCATCACAAATGTGATGTCTTCACTCTCTGGTATTTCCCCCCTCCTCTGCCTCTCACGAAAGGCCTCTACCACTCCACCCAGGGTTGGCGCCCCGCTTTGAAAGAGGTTATGGATATAGGTGACATTGTGCGATGTATAGGGATATCCCGTTGTGACAACCATCCCGCATCCTGTATGGAAAAGCACGACCACATCGCCCTCGATACCCTTAAAGAATGTATCAAGGCCAGGGAATATGCCGCACCCGGAACATGCCGAATGCCCCTGGGATATCCTTTTGGGCATCTCATTTAAGGGCCTTCCGCTAACCCCCTTTACATCAAGCATCCCCGTCTTTTCATCCTTTGTAAGCGAGATAATATGAGGGGAGGTGTCCTCCCTGGTCAGTGGAGACTGTATCTGTTCAGGAATGTAACTGAGGTCACCTGGTGTAGCACCAACATATTCAAATGGGACTTCAACTTTCCCTTTTTTTGCAACCACAAATGCCTCTCTTAACATATCCATGGCATCTTCTACATAAAATTCTTTGCCACCCAGGCCATACACCCGGCTAATAACGAGGGTTCGGTTATCCATGTCGTCTTTGAGGGCAGCCTTTACCTCGATAGACATATTACCACCCCACGCACCATAAGACTCCTGTCTATCTGCTACGCATAGCGCCCTGACATTCTTTACACACTCTCTGATCTCTCTTGCCGGAAATGGCCTGATTACATTGGGCATCATGACACCCACCTTGAATCCCTCTGCCCGGAGTTTGTCAACTGCCTCTTTTGAGGTCTCAAAGGCCGAGTTCAGGATAAAAAGGGCAACTTCAGCATCCTCCATCTGATAGGTATCCAGGATCCCATACCGTCTGCCACTCAACTGATAGTAACTCTCAAATACCTCCTCCAGACGGTTATAGGCAGCCTCCATCGCCATCGAGAGTTGTTTTCTGTTATTAATAAGATCCGGGTCGTTCATGTAGGGCCCGATGGTGATCGGATTCTTTGGATCTACAGAGATGTACTTCGGGGGGTGCGAGCCAACATAATCCTGTACCACCTTTTTATCAGAAAAATATTGAACCCTCCGTTTCTGATGACTGGTAAAGAAACCATCAAAGGTAACCATAACCGGCAGTCTCACATCCTCAAGTTCCCCCAGTTTCACCCCTATGATATTCATATCGTATGCGGCCTGGGGGTCCTTTGCCATCAGGATAATCCACCCGCAGTTCAGGGCCATCATGATATCGCTGTGGTCGCATCGGATATCCAGTGGACCTGATACTGCACGCGCAACGATGTCTAACAACATGGGATAGCGTGTCCCTGATTGTACAGGCAGTTGTTCCATAGCATACAGGAGTCCCTGGGCAGAAGTCGCGTTAAAAACCCTGGCCCCTGTTGTAGTGGCCCCGTAACATATGGCGGCTGCACCATGTTCTCCCTCTCCTGGAATCAGAACAATATTGTGTTCCCCTTCGGCCTTCATCTCATCTAAGTTTTCTGCAATCTCTGTAGAGGGGGTAATTGGATAATATCCCATGATATGGAAATTGATCTGACTCGCGGAAAGGGCGGCCATCTCATTGCCGCTCAAAAAATCCATCTCCTGCTTCGCGATATCCCTGGCTGCTTTTGTATCCATTTTTCCTCCGGTGTCCAAATTCTATATAGACTATTTCGTTAATTTCTCTCTGAACGGATGAGGGACTGTCATCTCTTCGACGTTATGGTCACTCTCTCTGCCTGTGGTAAGGGCCTTGGGCTTACATATCCATACGCACTGTAAACATCCTTTGCAGTATTGATAATCGATCCCCTTTAAGAAAATGGCCTCCTTCCCTGTCTTTGTGACCCCCTTCTCCCATACGAAGCAGTAGTCAGGACAGGCATAATCACACTCACCGCAGTGGGTGCAGGTCTCAAGATCCAGTACAGGAATAAAACCTGTACGGGACGGACTCAGATCCTTTTCCTTGGTTTTACCAGCACTCACCACAATACCGCCTATAGGCTGGTTCATGTATCCAAGGCGGGAAGGGTTTCTGACAAATGGCTGATAGGGATACTTTCCATCCGGTGGAAAGAGTTCTATCTTCACCTCATGATAGCCCCTTTCAAAGGCTTTCAGATTACCAGGTACCGTCTGCGGGTATTTTCTTCCAAAGACCTTCTTTATGGCCTCTCTTAAGGACTCTGGTTCTATAAATCCACTCGCCTTAGAGATCGCCCCGAGCATGGGAATATTAACCCTGCTATTTTCCGCAATGGCAATGCCGAGGGCGTCTATACACCCTAAATATCCGCCATGCAGTTTTAGTATCGTTCTTACCTCTGTTGGAGGCTTTGTCGTGTTCATGATCACAATAGAGTCAGGCCCTACCCCTTGAAGAACAGGGACGGTCTTGATAAGGGCTTCATGAAATATTGCCAGGATATGGGGATGTTCTACAGGGCTATTATTCCTGATAGGGGTATCCGGGTCACATAACCTTACATGGGCCTTAACAGGTGCCCCTTTCTTCTCCGAACCGTAGGATGAGAAATTAGACCCATTCAGTCCCATACCGAGAACCCCGGTCTCAGCCAGTATCTTCCCCGCCACATTTGCGCCGAGACCTCCGATACTCTCCATCCGGATCTCAAAAAATCCCTGCTGGTTTTTCCTGGGTATCGCTGCTATCCTTGTCTTAGCTGTCTCCATCTCCATTCTCCCTGGATTTAAAGGTTTAGTTATCAATATAAACCTCTTTGCCTAAATTTTCAACAGAAAAATGAACAATCTTTTCTCTTTACACTATACTTATAGAAATGTTAATATTTTACGTTTTAAATCAGATCATTCAGGTTAGAGGAGGGGCTTCTACAGGCGATGGGTTTTCCCAGGGTTTTTATCTGTCTGCTGTTGCTGTACTGCACTATATCGATCCCGATATTTAATGGTGTTGGATGGGCTCAGGATGCAATAAATATCAAGGCCATCGAGGTCAGGGGAAACCGGCGTATTGAGACCCCCACGATCCTTGCAAAGATCAAAACAAGGGAGGGGGATATCTATTCTGTTGATCAGATCAGAGAAGACATAAAGGGCCTTTATGCCACCGACTATTTTGATGACATCAGGGTGGAATCAGAGGCATTGGATGATGGAATCCTTCTGATCTTCCTTGTCAGGGAAAGAGGCATCCTGCAGGATATCTCCTTTGATGGCAATGATAAGATCACCAGGGAGAAGCTGAAGGAGAAGGTTACCCTTATTACGGGGACACCATTCAGTAACCAGCAGCTAAAAGAGAACGTGGAAAGACTCAAGGGTCTTTACCGGGAAGAGGGTTATTATGAGGCCGCCATAACGCCTGTCATAAAGAGGCTATCCAATGACAAGGCCTTGGTCACCTTTTTCATAAAAGAGGGGAAGAAGATAAAGATCAAAGAGGTACACATATCAGGAACAAAGAATATATCCGAAAGTAGCCTCAAAAAGTCGATTAATACGAAGAAACATAACTGGCTTACCTCCTGGCTCTCAGGTTCCGGTATCTATAAAGAGATCGAGGCCCAGGGTGATCTTGACAGGATACGTGATTATTACTTAGACAGGGGATACATTCAGGTTCAGGCGAGTGGTCCTGAGATTGAGATCATCGAAGGCGGGAAATGGATGCAGATAAATTTCAGTGTCGTAGAAGGTGACCCATTCAGGATAAGGGATATAGACTTTAAGAATAATGATATTTTTACAATAGATGAGATCCGGAAAAAGATAAAATTGCACAAAGATATGATCTTCAGCCGCAAGACGCTTCGTGAGGATATGTCGGCAATTATAGACATGCATGGCGAGCAGGGTTATGCCTTTGCCAATGTTATCCCGGACATAAGACCTGATGAGAAGTCGCAACAGGTCGATATCACCTTCGTCATTGATAAGGGAGAGAAGATAAAGATACGGAGAATAAATATAGCCGGAAATGAGAAGACGAGAGACAAGGTGATCCGCAGGGAGATCAGACTGAATGAATTGGACTATCTCAATACCTCTGCCCTGAAGAGGAGCTTTCAGCGTATCAACAATCTTAATTACTTTGAGAATGTAGAAATTGTACCGGAGACTGTTAGCAGGGACAAGGTCGATCTGAATGTCAGGGTAAAGGAAAAACCTACCGGTGCATTTAGTATGGGGGGCGGCTACAGCTCTGTATATGGATTTGTTGGAATGTTAGATCTTACAGAGGGGAATCTGTTCGGCAAAGGAGAGCTTTTAAAATTCAAGGGGGAGTTTGGCAAACTCAGGACAAGTTATGACATCACATTTAAAGAACCATGGTTTATGGACACACCGACGTCTGTTACTGTAAATCTGTTTGATACGGTCAGGTCCTTTAACACCTATGACATCAACAGCACAGGCGGGAATATCGGGGTTGGCCGTTCATTCGGGGAGTATTGGAGTAGCGGTATTACCTATGGTATCCAGAATATCAACGTGATGGGTACCCCCCCCACTACCTTACAAATTGGCGAATCAAGGACCGGCAGCATCACATCATCCGTTACAAGAGATACAAGGGACAATTATTGGGACCCCCGGTCAGGAAGCAAAAATAATCTTTCTGTAGAATATGCAGATTTATTCTTCGGAGGGGATAACGTCTTTGCGAAATATATCTACGATACGTCCTGGTATCATCCTCTCTTCCTGGATACAGCATTTCTGGTTCACGGAAGATTTGGCTTAGGAAAGGGACTCAGGGATCATGACCTCCCGGTCAATGAAAAGTTCTACGTCGGCGGGATATATACCGTAAGGGGATTTGATTATGGCAGGGCCTCCACACCATCCACAATATCCGGAGATCTTGTAACCGGAGACCTTTTAGGGGCTGACAAGGAGTTAATCATTAATATAGAATATATCATCCCCCTTGTCAAAGAGGCGAGGATCAATGGGGTGCTATTCTATGATGCAGGGTCCGGATTCGGTAAAGACGACAGCATCACATTGTCTGACCTGAGGACCAGTGTGGGAGGCGGATTCAGGTGGCTCTCCCCCATAGGTCCATTGCGACTTGAGTGGGGATATAACCTGGACCCAAGACCTGGTGAGAGACAGGGAATATGGGAGTTTTCAATAGGGACATTATTTTAGAAAGGAGATGGATGAATGAAGAAGAGTATCTGTAAAAAAATGATGTATGCGGCTGCAATCGGGGTAATTGTTTATACCTGCTCAACCCATCCGGCCTACTCAGAGGAGTATAAGATAGGATATGTGGATTCTCAGAAGGTTTTAGACAATAGCCTCAAGGGGAAAGAGGTAAAAGAGACACTTAATGAATTTGTCCAAAGCAGACAGAAGATCGTTGAGATTGAGGAGACGGAACTCAAGAAGCTTCAGGAGGATATCTCCAAACAGGGCGCCATATTAAGTCCTGAAGCACGCCGGGAAAAAGAGGATCTATTCCAAAAAAGGTTCATGGAATATCAAAAGAAGGTCAATGAGTTACAGAAAGAGATTCAACAGCGGAGGACGGAGATCCTGGAGGAGTTCAATAATGAAGTTGAAAAGTTCGTGAAGACCATAGGGGAAAAAGAGGGATATGCAATGATCTTCAACAATCTTGATATCAATATCGTTATGTTTGCAAAACCATCCCTCAATCTTACGGACCGGATCATCACGGAGCTGGACAAGAGCGTTAAGAAGGAAGAAAAGGGAAAGAAGTAAGTGAAGCAAAGAGCAGAAATAACACTGCACGAGATTGCGGGGAGGCTTGAGGGAGAATTAACCGGAGACCATGGAGATATCGTCATATCTAATGTGGCAAGCCTGAAGGATGCCTCGGCCGGGGATATCAGTTTTCTTGCACATCGCAGACACCTTAAAGATCTCCAGGTAACAAATGCCTCTGCAGTAGTCCTGCCAAAGGAGATATCGTTTGACGGTCTGCCTGCAATCAAAGTAGAGAGCCCCTATTATGCATTCTCTCAACTGCTCCATATGTTCTATGACGTCCCTTATAGTCCAAAGGGGGTGGATAAGGGGGCTGTATTGGGGAAAGAGGTGCACATAGGGAGGGATGTAACCATCTACCCCTTTGTATATATCGAAGATCGCGTCTCTATCGGGGATAATGTTATTATTTATCCCTGGACCTTTATAGGTGAAGGATCTTCTGTAGGAGACGACTCTCTCATCTATCCAAATGTCACGATACGTGAAAGATGCTGCATCGGGCGTCATGTCATTATCCATAGTGGCGCTGTGATAGGGAGTGATGGCTTTGGATTTGTCCCATATAAAGGTAGTCATCATAAGGTACCTCAGGTCGGCGGGGTCATTATTGAAGACGATGTAGAGATCGGAGCCAATACGACCATAGACAGAGGAACCCTGGGGAATACGGTTATCAGGCGCGGAACAAAGATAGACAACCTTGTTCAAATCGCACATAATGTCACTGTCGGGGAGGATTGTATATTTGCCGCACAGGTTGGCATAGCAGGAAGTACAGAGATAGGAAACCATGTAACGATGGCCGGCCAGGCCGGGGTGACTGGTCATGTCCATATCGGGGATAAGGTGACAGTCGCCGGCCAGACCGGGGTGACAAAGGACGTTAAAGATGGCCAGACTGTCTCCGGAATGCCGGCAATCCCGCATAGGGAGTGGCTCAGGGCGATGGCAATATTCGAAGACCTGCCGGAATTGAAACGTAAGATATCTGAACTTGAAGATAAGATCAGCGAAATAGAATCAAAAAGCAGAAATCAAAATGCAAAATGACACAACCCACTTTCGTGGGTACCCCGAATTTAAAAAGCATATGAAAATAATTTTATATTTTGATTTATCATTTTGATATTTTATTTTTGATTTTTAATTTTTTATGGAGGTGATTATGGATATCAAGGAGATTCAAAGGATTCTGCCACATAGATATCCATTTCTTCTTATCGATAAGATCACGGAGATAGAATTAGGAAAGAAGATCGTGGGAATCAAAAACGTATCCATTAATGAACCATTTTTTCAGGGGCATTTCCCGGGCCATCCTGTGATGCCTGGTGTCCTGATCATAGAGGCAATGGCACAGGTAGCCGGGGTATTGGCATTTAAATCAGTAGAAGAGAGGATGGATATCTCCAACAAGCTGGTCTACTTCACATGCATCGACAATGCAAAATTCAGAAAGCCTGTATTTCCTGGAGATCAAATCAGGTTTGAGTTAGAGGTTATCCATATCAAGGAGCCCTACTGGAAATTGAAGGGTGTCGCATTGGTCGACGGGAAAAAGGTCTGCGAGGCAGAGTTAATGGCCATGGTGGGAGATAAATGACCAACATTCATTCAACAGCAATTATACATCCCAAGGCAAAGATAGGGAAAGATGTAACCATAGGACCCTTCGCAGTTATAGGAGAAAATGCGAAGATCGGTGATGGCACGGAAATAGGGTCACACATTGTTATTGAGGGATGGACATCCATCGGAAAGAATTGCAAAATATTCCCCTTCTCCTCCATAGGAACGCCGCCACAGGATATCACCTACTCTGGTGAAAAGACAATGGTCACGATAGGGGATCAAAACATCATCCGGGAATACACCACGATCCACAGGGGAACAAAGAAGGGCGGGGGGGAGACCGTGGTCGGATCTCATAATTATATTATGGCCTATGTCCATATTGCCCATGACTGCCATATCGGGAGCCATATCATCATGGCCAATGCAGCGACCCTCGGCGGCCATATAACTGTCGAAGACCATGCTGTCATCGGAGGGTTAACAGGGATCCATCAATTCGTCCGTGTCGGGATGTATGCTATGGTAGGGGCATGCTCTGCTGTATCCCTGGACGTGCCACCCTATGTGTCAGCCGTAGGAAACAGGGCGACACTCTATGGACTCAACATCATCGGTTTAAAGAGACACGGTTTTAACAAGAAGCAGGTAAGCCATATCAAGAAGGCCTATACTATCCTGTTCAGATCAAAGCTCTCACTAAAAGAGGCTATTGTAAAGATTGAGGAAGATATGGGTGATTCTGAGGAGGTCAAGAGGATGGTTGAATTTATCAAGGGATCAAAGAGAGGGATTTGCAGGTAGCCGCAGGCTTTAGCCGGCGTCAGAAGTAAGAGGTTAGAAATAAGAACGTAAGAGGAGTAGGAAAAGAGATGCAAAAGAAGCTCGGTATCATAGCAGGAGATGGCAGATTCCCTGTTTTACTTGCAGAGGCGGCAAGGGATAATGGTTACACGATTATCGCTGTGGCCCATACGGGTCTCTCCTCCCAGGATATAGAAAAGATCGCAGAGAGAACCTACTGGATTCATATAGGAGAGATCTCCAGGTTGATCGATATCTTTAAGCAGGAAGGGATCTCAGAGGCTGTAATGGCCGGTGGGGTCAGCAAGAAATTCATGTTTCGTGACGCAAAACCTGATCTGAGGGCCTTATCCTTACTTTTCAAAATCAAGGATAGGAAGGATGACACCTTACTCAGGGCGCTGGCAGAAGAACTGAGAAAGGAAGGGATCATGATTCATGAGGCGACAGCCTATATCAATTCAATACTTGTAGAAGACGGAACATTGACAAAAAGAAGGCCTGCGGACGATGAGTGGAACGATATAGAGTTTGGATTAGAGATCGCAAAGGATATAGGACGGCTCGACATTGGTCAGTGTGTGGTAGTAAAAAACCGTGCTGTCCTTGCAGTCGAGGCAATAGAAGGGACTGACGAGGCGATACGTCGTGGCGGCAGGCTTGCCAATGGAGGGGCTGTCGTGATCAAGGTTTGCAAACCCGGGCAGGATATCCGGTTTGATCTTCCGACAGTAGGTCCAACGACGATTAACAGCATGAGAGAGGTTGATGCCAGGACACTTGCTGTTGAGGCAGGGATGACGATTATGATTGATAAAGACGATATGATCAGGTCCGCTGATGAAGCCGGAATCTCTATTGTGGGAATAACCAATGATCAGGCATAGAGGCTTGAAAGCCCAATGAATTGGGCAACTACGACGCTATTTTCGGGATAAAAATGCGGGATAAGATCAAGGTTGCAGTAATCGGCGTCGGATACCTCGGTGAACATCATGCCCGGATCTATTCTCTTATGGACCGTGTTGAACTCGTTGGCGTTGCCGATATCGAAACAGAAAGGGCCGGGAATGTAGCAGCTAAATACTCTACCAGGGCACTTTATGATTATAGAGAATTATTTGATAAGGTGGACGCCGTAAGCATCGCTGTGCCAACGGTACGGCACTACCCTGTTGCTCTCGATTTTATCAGGCATCATATCGATGTCCTTATAGAAAAACCTGTGACAACGACAATTGAAGAGGCTGATACTCTTATTAATGAAGCGGCAAGGAGGGATGTCCTGATCCAGGTGGGCCATATTGAACGATTCAATACAGCCTTTAAAAAGATGTGCAATTATGTTCAGAATCCAAGATTTATTGAGTCTCACCGGATGGGTCCCTACGTGGGACGGGGCATTGATGTGGATGTCATCCTGGACCTCATGATTCATGACATCGATATCATCCTTTCCCTTGTTAAATCTGATCTGATAGAGTTGCGGGCTGCAGGGGTCCCTGTTCTCACAACTCATATCGATATTGCTAATGTCAGGCTGGAATTTGCCAATGGGTGCATCGCAAATTTAACAGCAAGCCGGGTATCGAGAGAGAAGATGCGGAAGATCAGGATTTTTCAGTCAGATGCTTATATATCCCTCGATTATGGTCAGCAGAGTATGGCGATCTATAAACGCATCATTGAGAATGGTGCACCCAGGATTATTGAGGAAGAGATAAATCTGGAGAAAGAGGAACCCCTGCGTGCGGAGATCGAGTCGTTCATCACTGCAGTGCGGGACAGGGATAAACCGGTTGTCTCTGCCATCGATGGCAGGGAGGCTTTGAGGATTGCCTTAAAGATCATTGAGGACGCTAAAAAGAGGCTGTGACAAGACATAAACTATGAAGAGAATATTGATGATCACTGGAGAGGTCTCAGGGGACATCTATGGAGCAGACCTGGCAAGACATCTCTATAAGCAGGGCCCGGTTCAGATTACGGGTATTGGCGGGGAGAGAATGAGAGATGCCGGTGTAGATATCCTCTTTAATGCCTCAGACATCAGTGTCGTAGGTTTTTCAGAAATCCTGCCAAGGTTAAGGGCCATCCTGCGGGCTTATCGCATCGTAACCGGACTGATTAAGTCCCGTGGTGTGGACTTTGTTATCCTGATTGACTATCCTGGTTTTAATATCAGGATAGCAGGCGTCGCGGGAAGGGCAGGAATACCTGTAGTCTACTATATCAGTCCCCAGATATGGGCGTGGAGGAAGGGGAGGTTGCGCCGGATTGCCAGGCGGGTAAAAAAGATGATTGTGATACTCCCCTTTGAGGAAGTCATCTATAAAAAGGCAGGGGTGGATTGCTCATTTATAGGCCATCCTCTGGTTGATGAAATACGGGTCACAAGGCCGATAGAAGAGACCATAGTCAGATATGGTATTGATAAGAATCGTCCTGTTATTGGCCTCTTCCCTGGCAGCCGTATTGGAGAAATAAAGTCACTCCTTCCCGATCTCCTCGAAGCGGCGCGGATATTAAAGAGTGGTAATCCGCAGATACAGTTTGTCATGGCCGTAGCAGAATCGCTTGATTTTAAGCCTATAGCAGATATTGTTTCTAAATATCCTCCCGATATCAAAATGATCCGTGGTGAGGCGAATGATGTTATCAATATATGTGATGTGATTATTGCGGCATCGGGTACGATTACATTGCAGGCGACCCTGTTTGAAAAGCCTATGGTGATCTTATACAAGCTATCCCCCATTACCTATGCAATGGCCAGGCTGCTTGTACGCATCAATCACATCGGTCTTGTCAATATATTGGCCGGAAAGAAGATCGTACCGGAATTGTTACAGAGAGAGGTCACGCCGGAGAAAATAGCTGAAGAAGCTAAAAAGATGCTGTACGACAAGGAATACCACGACAGGATAGCCAGGGATTTGCACGAGGTAAGGCTCAAGCTTGGCCCCCCAGGTGCCTCGGAGAGGGTTGCTAAAGTAATCGCCGGGATGTTATCGTCGGCTTGAACAGCTTAAACTGCTTGAACGAATTATGTACAAACGTCTTTTAAAATATGTCAAACCCTACTGGAGGATGATTCTTATCGCATCCTTCTGTGCCCTCGGCGCATCAGGAACGACTGCGGCCGCCGCATGGCTGGTTCAGCCGGCGCTGGACAATATCTTCATCAAAAGAGATATGCAGATGCTGATCCTCATCCCTTTTGCAATCCTCATTATCTATCTTGTTAAAGGGGGCTGTAACTACTACCAGGCCTATATGATGCGGCATGTTGGGAATAAAGTCCTGATGGATGTCCGCAACGACTTGTATTCGCATACGGCTGTGATGCCCATGCAATTCTATACCCGGCATCCCACTGGTAAAATCATGTCAAGGATTTTGAATGATGTTGGCATCATCAATAATGCCGTCTCAACGTCTATCAAGGACCTTATCCAGAATGTCGTTACGGTTCTTGCCCTGACCGGCGTTGTATTCTACCGGGATGCAAAGCTTGCAGCAATTGCATGTATCGCTTTGCCCTTTGCCTATTATCCGCTTATAAAACTTGGAAAAAAATTGAGGCATATCAGCAAGAAAGGACAGGAGGAGATATCAGAGATTACGTCTATCCTTCACGAGACCTTTACAGGCTTATCGGTTATCAAGTCCTTTGGAATGGAATCCAGCGAGATAGAAAAGTTTAAAGACCAGAACTTTAAACTATTCAAAGTCACTATGAAGGGGGTCAAATATGCCGAGATCACGACCCCGCTGATGGAGTTTATCGGTGCCATCGCCGTATCCCTCATTATCTGGTATGGCGGTTATCAGGTCATTCATGGCATTTCAACCCCCGGGACATTTTTCTCCTTCCTGACGGCATTGATCATGATGTATAGCCCCCTTAAAACCCTGACGCGTATCAATATATCAATACAGCAATCCCTCGCCGCCGCAGAGAGGATATTCGCAATCCTCGACATGGATACTGAACATATCATGGATAGAGGGACCATAGAACTCAAGGGGATCAAAGAGAAGATAGAATTCAGGGATGTCTGTTTCAGATATGATGAGGGGGGCAGGGATATCCTTTCTGAAATAAATTTTGAGGTAGTCAATGGGCAGGTGATCGCGATTGTAGGGGGCAGCGGAGGCGGCAAGACCACCATAGGGAATCTATTATTGCGTTTCTATGACCCCACGTCAGGGGCTATTTATATCGACAATCATGACATACGGAATTTCACCCTCGCATCCCTGAGAAGGCATATAGGGATTGTCAGCCAGGATACCGTATTATTTAACGATACCGTAATAAACAATATCACTTATGGTAAAAAGGATGTCAGCAGGGAGGATGTGATAAAGGCCGCAAATGAGGCCTATGCACACGACTTTATCGTGAAAATGCCTGAAGGCTATAACACGGTAATCGGTGAGAAGGGGATCAAGATGTCCGGAGGAGAAAAACAACGTCTTGCAATCGCACGGGCCATCCTGAAGAATTCCCCCGTCCTTATCCTGGATGAGGCCACTTCGTCACTGGATACAGAATCAGAACATATCATACAAATGGCCCTCACCAACCTCATGAGAGGCCGGACCACATTTGTGATTGCCCACAGACTCTCGACGATAAAGAATGCAGATATTATTATGGCGATCGATCATGGCAAGATTGTTGAGATGGGGAGGCATGAGGAGCTTATTCAAAAAGGTGGATTATACAAGAGGCTCTATGATATGCAGTTTGCAGAAACAACAAATGCAAAAATAAAAAATCAAAATGCAAAATGACAGATCAAAATGTAAAAATGAGTCTATTCCCTATACTTTTTGAATTGGGGGTACCCACGAAGTGGGTCGTGTCATTTTGATATTTAATTTTTGATTTATATGCATGCATCCTTGCTTAGTCTACTTTCATACATATACTGGATACTATGGGCTCTGAGAAAGAGGTTATATAAAACAGGGATCCTTAAGATGAGACGACTCCCCTCCCCTGTCATCAGCATTGGTAATATAACCGCGGGAGGGACTGGAAAGACACCAGCCGTGATTGCCCTGGCCAAGTTGCTTCACGGGCACTCTGAATGGGGACAGATTTCAAATCTGTCCCCCCAAAGCTCACAGGAACATATTCGACGTATCGCAATACTGACACGGGGCTACAAAAGAAGGTCACAAAGCCCTATCCTTTTTGTCAGCGATGGGAGTAAGATCATCGCCTCTCCGCAGGAGGCCGGCGATGAACCCTACCTGATAGCATCGGCATTGAATCGTACCCCTGTTGTTGTTGGAGCAGACCGATATAGCGCCGGTAGATATGCGATAGACTTCTTCCATACTCAGTTATTTATCCTCGATGACGGCTACCAGCACATCAAGCTCCATAGAGACATCAATATACTCCTGGTCGATGCAACAAATCCCTTTGGCAATGGACAGCTATTGCCAGGGGGCATCTTGAGAGAACCTCTCTCTGAGATCTCGAGGGCAGACTGTATTATTATCAACAGGGCTAATGAAGGGGACAAAGAATATGTCGAAGGTATCGCCCGCTCCTATAACAGAGATTCACCCATATTCTATGCCTCCTATAAGATCACAGATGTTATAGACCTGAATGGACATACGCTCGGGCTTGATCATATCGCGGAAAAGAGACTCCTCCTGTTTTCCGGCATAGGGAATCCACGTTCCTTCAGAAAGACGGTTGAAAATGCCGGTGGGAGGATTAACGGGGAGATGATATTTCCTGATCACCACTGGTATACAGAGAAGGATGTTGAGAGGATACTCACAGAAGCCAGTAAGCTGGCAGCAGAGGCAATCCTAACCACAGAGAAAGATGCGGTGCGGATTAGTGGCAACAACCTCCTTAAAAGTATGGGCATAGATGTCCTCGTATTGAAAATAGAGATGGATATTGGAAAGGAGCTTGGGAAGTGGATTTTGGAGCAGATTGGCAGGCAAGCTTGGGGAAAATAAAGAAAAAGAAGGGACGATTTCTAAGAAATATTGAATATATCATTGTCCTCTGTTTGGTAAAATTAGTCTCCGTGCTCACCTACAAGCTGGCTTCAGACATTGGAGGGTTTTTAGGGCGTATCGCCTATCTCGTCGACAGGCGGCATCGCCGTATCGCTCTTCAGAATCTGAATAAGGCATTTCCAGATATGGATGAGGAAAAGATTGCCTTGATAGCAAAGAGATCCTTTGAAAACGTTGGAAGGTCAGCCACAGAGGTTATCTATATTGCAGGCCGCAGGCCCCGGACCCTCTATCAGGCTATTCATGACTGGGTCACAGTGGAGGGACAAGGCAACCTCGATGAAGCGGTGAAGAAAGGAAAAGGGATTCTATTCCTTTCAGCTCATTTCGGGAACTGGGAACTCCTTGGAATAGCCATGTCAGCAAGTGGCTCCCCCCTCAACGTCATTGCAAGGCCTCTGGATAATCCAAAGATTGACAGACTCCTCACATCCTTCAGGAGTATGACCGGGTCAAGGGTAATCCCCAAAAAGGGGGCATTAAGAGGTATCCTCAGGAGATTAAAAAATGGGGAAAGGATTGGCATTCTTATTGACCAGAATACCTCAAGGGATGAAGGGGTATTTGTAGACTTCTTCGGGTGCCCTGCTGCAACAAACCGGGGTCCTGCACTGATTGCCATGAAGAGTGGCGCATCCGTCACGCCTTTTTTTATTACCAGAGAGGGTAAGTACAGGCATAAAATCATATACTGTCCTGAGATCACTCTTCACAAAAGTGGAGATACTGAAAAAGATGTACACTTAAATACAGAGAGGTTTACAAAGGTAATGGAGTCCTATATCAGAGAATATCCGGAGCAATGGTTCTGGATGCATCAGAGATGGAAAACAAGACCAGAATAAATAAAATTCTTATCATAGCACCGAACTGGATCGGTGATGCCGTGCTTGCCTTACCTGCAATTTCCCGGATAAGGAAGAGTTTTCCTATTGCAATGATAACAATCATAGGACTTCCACATATCTGTGAACTCTTCCAGGAAAGTCCCTATGTGGATGAGATAAGGATGTACAAAGGGGGGATGGGGGGATTAGCCGCAGGCTTTAGCCTGCGTTCTGAAAAATTTGACATGGCGATCCTCCTCCCCAATTCTTTCAGATCTGCCCTTCTGGTTCGCCTTGCAGGCATCCCCCTTCGCTGCGGTTATAATCGAGATGGCCGGGGCTTCCTGCTCAATATGCCGGTCAGATTGGACCCTCAAATAACGAGAGTACATCAGACTGATTACTATCGAAATATAGTTAGATCTATTGCATCATCCCCCCTCACCAAATCCCAGTTATTTTTATCGCAAGACGAAACCCGGCAGGCACTCAACACCCTCAACGAAAATCATATTACCCCGGATGACCTTATCATAGGCATTAACCCAGGGGCTACCTATGGCTCTTCAAAACGATGGTATCCGGAACGCTTCGGCCATGTTGCCAGCACCCTTAGCAAGCGATATCATGCAAAAGTAATTGTCTTTGGCAGTCATAAAGAAATGGATATTGCAGAGGAGATCGTTCGTACTGCAGAGATGCCACTACTCAACATGGCCGGTAAGACATCGGTGCGGGGACTTATGGCCTTGATCAGCTGTTGCAGACTCGTGGTCACAAATGACTCAGGCCCCATGCACATCGCAGCGGCCTTAGGGATACCTGTTGTGGCCATATTCGGTTCAACAGATCCACTGCTGACTGGCCCGGTGGGGACGAACCATATCGTGATAAAGAAAGAGGCATCCTGTAGTCCATGTTTTTTGCGGAAATGTCCGACAGATTTAAGATGTATGGATGCCATCCATGTAGAGGACATAATAGAAGGAGTAGAAAAGATTTTGAAGAGGTAGCATTTTGCATACATACCGAATGTAGTTGCTCGATTTATCGAGCTTCAATAGCCTGATAAATCAGGCAACTACATCATAATCTTCAAAAGGTTTACAATGATGCAGAAGATCGCTGTTTTCATAGACAGAGACGGTACCCTCAATAAGGAGGTGGGCTATATCGATCATTTCGATAGGTTCCACCTTCTTCCCATGGTCCCTGAAGCAATCGGGAAATTAAATCAAAACAGTATACCTGCCTTCCTGATCACGAACCAATCTGGTGTTGCACGAGGATACTTCAGCATGGATTTTCTCGATTCACTCCACGAAAAGATGAACAAAGAACTCGGAGCGAATGATTGCAGATTGGATGGTCTCTATCTCTGCCCGCATCATCCGGCTGATCATTGTGCCTGCCGGAAGCCAAAACCAGGAATGCTTCTCAAGGCTGCAAGAGAACATGGCATAACCCTGCATAACTCCTATGTTATAGGAGACAAGATGATAGATATGGAGCTGGCCCATGGCGTCGGGGCAAAGGGGATTCTGGTGCTGACGGGATACGGGGCAGAAGAGATCAGGTCTGTCTCAAAGGATGCTGATAATGAACCAGATCATGTAGCTGCTAATCTATACGAGGCAGTGAACTGGGTGTTAAAGGATGTAGCCGCAGGCTTTAGCCTGCGCCCGAAGGAAGACATCAGAAATCAAAAGGCAGACTCTCAACGCATCCTCATCGTCAAGCCCAGTTCTCTCGGAGACATCATCCATAGCCTTCCTGTACTCTGGTTATTGAGGAAGCAATATCCGGATGCTCACATCGGTTGGGTAGTAAAGGAGATATGGAAAAATATCCTGACAGGGAATCCGCTCCTTGATGAAGTGATCGTGCTAAAAAAGGGTATCCATGGATTCTTCTCTGCGATAATTGATATCCGGAGGATGAGATATGATACAGTCATAGACCTTCAGGGTCTATTCCGGAGTGGTATTATCAGCATCCTGTCTGGCGTTAAAGAAAGGATAGGCTTTTCAAATGCGAGGGAGCTTGCTCATATGTTTTATAATACAAAAATAGCTGTACCACGCGAAGTGATGCATGCCGTTGATCGATACCTGCTTAGTATTAGTGTCCAAGTTCGGGATGACATAGGACATAGAGGGCCACACTTCCCATTATATATCGATATCGATGATGCAGAATGGGCCAGAGAGTTTTTAGTAAAAAATAACCTCATCAATGTCAAACCTGTCATTGCCATAAATCCCTCAGCAAGATGGGAGAAAAAACGGTGGTCCACAACCGCGTATGCTGCCCTCATAACCCGGTTGATTCAGGAATTAAAAGCAGGTATAATCATTCTTGGCAGCAAAGAAGATATTCCTGTTGCAGAAGAGATATCCCCTCTTGTTCGTGGTAAACATGCTGTTGCAACAGGGATGACATCACTGAAGACTCTGAGTGCACTGCTCGCGAGAGTTGATCTCCTCGTAACAAATGACTCAGGTCCCATGCACATCGCAGCAGCCTTGGGTACACCTGTGGTTGCCCTGTTTGGCCCAACGGACCCGAGACTCACAGGGCCTTATGGGAATGGACATATCGTTATAAGAAAAGATATGGAGTGCAGTCCATGCCTTAGAAGGCCATGTGTCCATGGCAGACCACTCTGCATGGAGGCAATCACAGTGGAAGAAGTTGCAGAGGCCGTTAAGCAGAGATTAATCTCCCCTCCCTTGAGGGGAGGGGATTAAGGGGAGGGTGAAAAAGATATGGCAATCAGTAAAGAGTTGTTGGAAATCCTTGCCTGTCCCAAGTGCAAAGGGGACATACGGCTCACCGAGAAAGGGGATGGCCTCATCTGTGAGACGTGCAAACTTTTATATCCCATCAAGGATGATATCCCGGTCATGCTGATTGATGAGGCAGTTAAAATAGATTAATACGAACGCAATAAATGTCTTTATACTGCGGTTAGGTTTTTTCAAATGCTACGGAGTTTCTTAAATTTTCTACTTCATATCATTGGACGTCAGCGGATTATATTAAGTTTTATTGCAGGGTTATCTTTTATATACTTTGCTACACCTACCCTGACAGCA
>JAHFEQ010000002.1:0-43705 GCA_023248395.1 Nitrospirota bacterium | reverse complement strand
TTTTCAAATGCTACGGAGTTTCTTAAATTTTCTACTTCATATCATTGGACGTCAGCGGATTATATTAAGTTTTATTGCAGGGTTATCTTTTATATACTTTGCTACACCTACCCTGACAGCAATACTGATAGGGGCCCCATTTATCCTTCTGGGTGAGGCTATCAGGACATGGGCCTCTGGTTTTATCAAAAAGGATAAAGAGCTTGCGCAGGAAGGACCTTATGCCCTCACAAGAAATCCACTATATCTCGGTAACTTCTTTATCGGCCTTGGTTTTAGCCTCATGGCCAATAACCTTGTGCTTTTATTCCTTTTCCTGAAAATATTCAGCATTGTCTATATAATAACCATAAGGAATGAGGATAAAAGCTTATTAGAAAAATTCGGTGATGCCTATTTAGCCTATAAGAGTAAAGTTCCGGTCTTTTTTCCGTTTAAAATAATCCCCCTATCCCCCCCTTTACAAAAGGGGAGTGAGGGGGGATTGAAGAGTTTCAACTTTGACTGGCAACTGGTCAAGAGACACAGAGAAAATCACACATGGGTAGGCATCGCCGGCTGCTTGATTATATTTATACTTAAAGCTGCATATTAATAGGCTCACAAAGGATGATGAAAATCCCCACCCTCACCTTAATCCTCTCCCTGAAGGAGAGGAAATTACCCTCCCCTTCAAGGGGAGGGACAGGGTGGGGATGGGTTAACAAGGATATTTTCGGATGAAGATAATGATCATAGGCGCCGGGGGCCAATTAGGAAGTGAATTAGTCAACATCCTGCAGGATGATGTCCTTATCCCATTGACACATATCGATATTGAGATGACCAATCAGGAGCAGGTCAATGACATCCTCTCCTCGAACATGCCTGATGTGGTGATCAATACCACCGCCTATCACCGTGTGGATGATTGTGAAGATAATGTAGAGAAGAGCTTTTCAGTCAATGCCTATGCGGTAAGAACCCTTGCAAAGATATGCTCTGAACTGGATACCACACTGGTCCACTTCAGCACAGATTATGTATTCGGGGGAGAAAAAGGAATCCCTTACACAGAAGAGGATATGCCAAATCCCCTGAGTGTCTATGCCGTATCAAAACTTGCGGGTGAATATTTTGTGAGAAACATTTGCAATCGCCACTTTGTCATAAGGACCTGCGGCCTTTACGGGGCAAAAGGGATCAGCGGTAAAGGGGAAAATTTTGTAGAACTGATGCTAAAGCTATCGAAGCAAAAGAAGCCTATCCGGATTGTAGCAGACCAGATCGTGACCCCCACTTATGCCAGGGAACTCGCATTCAAGGTCTCACAACTGATAAGGACCCGTGAATATGGGCTCTATCATATGACAAATGAGGGTAGCTGCTCATGGTATGAGTTTGCCAGGACCGTATTTGATCTTACAGGAATAAAGGCGAACCTCTCCCCCACCACTGCGGCCGAATATGGGGCCAAGGCAAGGAGACCGGCCTACTCCGTTCTTGAAAACAGGAATCTCACGAGACTTGGTCTTGATGATATGAGGCCCTGGAAGGACGCGTTGAAGGATTATCTTTCCGAGAAGGGGTATCTATGAAGCTTTCGGGATTTACCTTTGTACGTAATGCCGTCAGGCTAGATTATCCGGTAGTTGAGAGTATCTCCTCCATCCTCCCGATCGTGGATGAATTTATTGTCAATGTGGGACCGGATGAGGACGGGACACTGGACCTGATCAGGTCAATTGGAGATTCAAAAATCAAAATTATCCAGAGCCAATGGAACCCTAACCTGACCACAGGGGCCTATATCTATGCCCAGCAGACCAACATTGCACTCTTCAATTGCATGGGAAAATGGGCCTTTTATCTCCAGGCAGATGAAGTCGTGCATGAAGAAGACCTTCCCTTTATCATGGAGTATGTCGACCGGTATTTGGGCGATGACCGTGTAGAAGGGCTCGCCCTCCGGGAACTGAACTTCTGGGGGGATTACAAAACGATTATCAACGTATATCCCTGGCATGAGAGAAGACGGTGCTGGATTATCAAGCCTCATCGCTTTGTTCTCTCCAGGGGGGATGCTGCCGGGTTTACAGTCCACCCAAAATATAAAGAACGCGGGCATCGGATACGGGTTGTAGATACGGAAGCCCGGCTGTTTCATTATTCCAATGTCAGGTCAGAAAAGGCCCTTAAGGCCAAGAGTGAGACGGTTGCAAACTACTGGAGTGAGGACAGGTCGAGGGGATATTATAAAAATCTCTACCAGCATCTTCCGCGGCAATTTGTGGCCCCCTATGAGGAGGCGCACCCAAAGGTGATGATGGACAGGATCAGAAAGCACCCTGTTTCATTGGATTTATCCTCTCCGCAGTGGGAAACAAAAATAACATGGAGAAACCGGTGGCGAATCCTGAAGACAATACTGACAAAGCATCTCACCGACCGCTTCCCGGTCAAGGGGAGCTACCGTTTACTCAGGGGAAGATAATGACAGAGATCAAACCCGGTAGTTCATCCGCAACGCCAGACCAGCTCGATTATGGCCGGAAGAAGACCCATTATCAAACGGTTAAAACAGCGGCCGGTTATGATGCAGTGCGATGGTCTACCTATAGCCGCCAGTGGAGCAACAAAAGAAAGCTTCAAGCTATTGCAAAGGCTATCGACACTGCCTCTTCGCTGAAAGCTTCTATCCGGACCGCTCTTGATATTCCTTGTGGTACTGGCCGTATCTTCTCAACCCTGTTTTCCAGGAGTATCCGGCTCACCGGCGCAGACCTGTCACTGGAGATGATGCAGGTGGCACGGAAGAAATCACGTGGTATCCAGTCCTTAAACGGGTTTATCCGTTGTGATGCAGAGACACTCCCATTCCATGACAATCAGTTTGACGCCGTATTCAGCATCAGGTTTCTATTTCACCTGCCGGCAGAGGTACGGAAGAGGGCATTGAACGAGATGACCCGCATTAGTCGTCAATGGGTCATCGTGGATTATCGTCATAAATACACGCTCAAATACCGCTTGAAACGTCTGCAGGGGGTGCTGGGTCTTTCGACAAAACCTTATCAGCGCGTCTCCCGGCAGGATATTGCAGAGGATTTCCTGAAGGCCGGACTCGAACTCGTCAAAATCTTTCCTACATTTCCCCTGTTTTCTGACAAGTGGGTCATCCTGGCCAGGAAAATCAAATAATGTGGCAATATATTGAAGAATCGCATCGGCAACTGTTACAACGCAACGGATTCTCCCTGTTCCCGGACTTTATGACATTCCAGGGGGGAAAGGTCCTCAAACAGTTGCCATCCCGCACCATCCTGAAGATAGAACTCCCATCGGGTGAAGGGACAAAGACATTCTTTCTAAAGCGCCACAGGGTGAAACTTCATATTGAAGACATGGTCCGGACTTTTCTCTCAGGATTCCATCGCTCATGGGGCCGAAAAGAGTGGGAGGTCATGCAGGCCTTTCAGAAATCAGGTATCCCAACGCTTTCCCCTGTAGCCTCCGGAGAAAAGCTCTCATGGTTCTGGCAGGAATCATTTCTAATGACAGAGGAACTGGTGGGTTTCCAATCTCTGGAACTATTCCTAAAGAACCGCTTCGCACCGCCACTATCCAGGGAACGGATCACTGAAAAAAGGGCTGTAATCCAGGAACTCGCCCGAATCACCCGTACGATGCACGGGGCTGGTTTTAACCACCGAGATTTCTATTGTTGTCATATCTTTATCCGGCGCACAGAAGATGGGCAGAGAGACTGGCGGATACTCGACTTGCAGCGGGTAGACCGGAGGCGATGGTTCCGGAGAAGATGGATCATCAAGGATCTGGCTGCACTGAACTATTCTGCCCCATCACCCATGATGACCCGCACGGACCGCCTGAGATTCCTGAGAGATTACACTACTCCATCAAACGGTCTCAGGCAAGAGCGGGTCCTTATTGAGGAGATAATCCGCAAGACCTGTAAGATCGGGCGTCATGACCAGAAGTTGCAACAACGGAAAATACAGGCAAATCACAGCGAAGGACAGTTATTGGTTTGAAGATCGCTATTGTCAGAAAGAGATACAACCCCTTCGGTGGGGCAGAGCGCTATCTCCACCTGTTGTCGACTCATCTCATGCAGCAGGGACACGAGGTCCACGTGATTGCAAACCAGTGGCCTGGAGACAAAAACGCAACATCAGCTATCTTTCATGAGGTTCCTATGATTGGCGGACTTTCACTTCTCAAGATATGGAGTTTTGCCGCAGCATCATGGATTATCCTCCGGCGCTTTCAGAGGGACGTCATCTTCAGCAACGAACGGATATTCTCCCAGGACATCTTCCGGGCCTCGGACGGGGTTCATCGCACCTGGTTGCATATCCGGATGCGACAGGCATCCCCCATCAAGAAGCTTTCTCTTATCATCAATCCTCTGCACTGGTCTGTCAGATTCTTTGATTGGTATATCTTTAATAAACGGGCCTTCCGGAAGATCATCACCCCCTCAGAGTTCATCAAGCGGGATATCCTTCAGACATATAGCCGTGTTAAAGAGGATGACATCCGCGTGATCTATAACGGAGTCGATCTGGAACGATTCCGGCCGGAGAATAAAAAAAGATATCGCGATGCAGTACGTCTGGAATTGGGTCTTACTCCAACTACATGGCTGCTCTTGTTTGTAGGAACGGGCTTCGAGCGCAAGGGGCTGCGATATGCGATTGAGGCTTTGCGCTATCTTCCGGCAGATGCCACCCTTATGGTCATCGGCAAGGGAAGGACCCGAAACTATATCTCCCTTGCAAGACAATGGGGTCTTTTGGAACGGGTAAGGTTCCTCGGACCCATCGATGGAGTTGATCGATACTATGCCGCTTCAGACCTCCTCCTGTTACCGACACTCTATGAACCGATGGCCAATGTCATCCTGGAGGCATTGGCCACCGGAATCCCTGTGGTCACCAGCCGGGATTGCGGCAATTCCGAGGTGATCACAGACGGGGAGGACGGGTGGATCATCAATGAGCCGACAGATGCCCAGGAGATCGCCCGTAAGGTGAAAGCGGCGATAGAAAAGGCCGGGGACCCGGAGACGGAACTTCGAACTCGAAAAAAGGCGGAACAGTTCACCCTTCAACGGACGGCCGGGGAGATCATGGATGTCATCCTCTCTGTAACAACAACCGGATGAATTGAGGGGCGTCAAGGAATAGGCCCTTAAATGATCAAGGTCTTATTTATAATTCAAGACGAGAAGCTGCCGAGCAGCAGGATAAGGATATTAAATCTACTGCCTGAACTGGGAAAAAAGGGGATTTTTACGGATGTTATTAAATATCCCAAAAGTTCTATAGAAAAGATCAGGCTCATAAAAAGGTGTCATCAATTCGATATCACTTATCTGCAGAAGAAATTATTATCCCCCATTGACGCGGCACTTTTAAGGAAATATGCCAAGAAGTTGATCTTTGATTTTGATGATGCCATCTACTATAGACATAATGATGAGGAAACACTGGTGAGTAGATCAAGATATCTGAAATTTAAATATCTTGTACGGAAAGTTGATCTTGTCGTTGCCGGGAACAGGATACTTGCGGATTACGCCAGCCGGTTTAACCGGAATGTAGTTGTCATGCCCTCTTCAGTAGAAACACGAAATATTCCTTTAAAAGACTATCAAAACCAGGGTGATAAGACTATTATAGGATGGGTGGGTGGAGAAGTTAATTTGCCTCACGTAGGATTATTATCTCCTGTGCTCCCGAAACTCTCACTTGACCACAGTATACAATTAAGGATACTTAGCAGCAAGGCAATCGATGTCCCTTCGATTGAAGTTCAATTTATCCCATGGAGGATCGAAACACAGGAGAGAGAGATTGCGCTCTTTGATATCGGAGTAATGCCTTTGCCAAATAATAAATACACAGAAGGTAAGTGCGGGTACAAGGCTTTACAATATATGGCCGCCTCAGTCCCTCCTGTCTGCTCAGATGTGGGAATTAACAGAGATATTGTTGAAGATGGCACGGAGGGATTTGTGGTATCATCCATTGATATGTTTTACAGCGCAATAAAGACTCTGATAGAAGATAGGACTCTCAGACAGAATATGGGGACTAAAGCTCATCAAAAGGTAGAAGACCATTTTTCTGTTCAAGTTATTGGAAAAAGGCTTGCAGATTTTTTAATAGACTCTTTATGAGAATAATAACAAAGTACCAGATGAAGTACCTGTGGCACAGGTACAAGGTGGCCTACAGGAAAAGGCTTATCGAGCTTCCGTATTCGCCGAGGGAACTTTGGATCGAGCCTACAAACCACTGCAACCTTCGTTGCGTTATGTGCCCGCACGGAAATGGCCTGCATGTCCAAAAGGGCTATATGGACATGGGGCTGTATTCAAAAATAATTGATGAGCTTAGGGACCTTAAGATCCATAGGATTAACCTGTTCCTCGGAGGGGAATCCCTCCTGCACAAGAACCTGGTGGAGATGATTACAATGGCGAGAGATTCAAGGATACCAGTCAGGCTCCACACCAACGCAACCCTCATTACCAAAGATATGGCCACCAGGCTCCTCGAAAGCCAGGGTCTCGAGGAGATATCTTTCAGCTTCGACGGCGAAGAAAAGGATTATTATGAGCGGATGAGAGTGCATGCGAATTTCGAGAAGACCCTCGCCAACATCAGGTATTTTCTTGAAGTCAAAAAGAGTCGAAGTCTGAGGAGACCCAGGGTGCTGGTCCAAGTCATAAAGGAGCGAAAGGCTGACAGGGGCACGCCGGTCATATCCGATAACTTCAAGGCCCTTTTTGCAGGGCTACCGGTGGACAAGTTCCATCCGATCTGCTTCCACAATTTCGGCGGCACTCTGGAGGTGACCGGTGACGTTAAATACGAGGTGGTCAAAAAGGAATATAAGCCCTGCCACCAGCCATGGAGGTCCATGAGCGTGGCCTGGGACGGTGAGGTGGTCGGCTGCTGCTTGGACATGGAGAAGAAACTGATCCTGGGCGACCTCAGGACACAAGGCGTCTTGGAGGGCTGGAACGGCAAACCCGCAAAGGAGCTCAGAAGGGCCCTTGCGGAGGGACGTTACAGGGATGTTGAGCTCTGCAGGGAGTGCGACCAGTTGTGGATTTAAGAGGACCGTGCTATGAAGAAACTGATAAAAGAGGGATAAATATCTAAGGGGTGTGATCATGGGTTTTACGGATAGCTGGAGCGAGTATTACAAGTATCGTCTGGAAATAAAGAGACGGTACAAGACAATATGGGATATTGGGATAGTAAAAAAAGAGTTCTCACGGTTATCCCGGCACATAAATAACAGTTCACGTGTTCTTGAGATCGGCGCATCCGACAGAAAGTTTCTCCCGATGATCAGAAAGGCCTTCCCTGGGGTCAAGTACAGCAGCATGGACGTAGACCGCCAAACCAAGCAGGACTTCTATACATTGGAAGAGATCACCGGCAGATACGACTTTGTCTACCTCTTCGAGGTTGTGGAACACCTTACGCTGGAAGAGGACCTTGCAGTATTCAAAAAGAGCTACCAGGTACTGGACGACAGCGGGATAATCCTTGCAGGCACGCCCAACCTGTTTCATCCTCACCGCTACTGGGACTCGACTCACAAGACCCCGCTCCGCTATGATGAGCTTGGGGCACTCATGATGATGGCCGGTTTCAGGGACATACAGGTCTTCAGGATGTATAACGACAGCTTCCTAAGAAAGGTCATGAGGTTCACTGTAGGGCTGCCCCTGCACAAGTTTCTTGACATAGATTTTGCCAAAACCATACTGATCGAGGGTAGGAAATAAAAATTGGATAAAATGAATCAGATTAACAGGCCAAACCGGTTTAAAATACTATCTTTCTTTCTCCTGGCCAATTACATTCTCTCTCTGTGCATTGCCTATCCCTACCTCTATTATGGCCCTACGACTGAAGACCTCTGGGCATGGCTCTATGCCCATATCGCCTTTCTGTCTACCTTTGCAATCCTTATGATTGTCCTGGGACTCCTCCTCTATCCTTTTACCCGTTTCATAAAATCCAGGATCCAACTCTTTACGATCCCTCCAACCATCCTATTTATCTTTCAGGTATTATTGCTTATCGATGTCCACATATACGAAATCTTCCGTTATCATATCAATGGGCTGGTCATTAACACGATTACTACGGAGGGAGCGGGAGACTCTGTGCACCTGGGAAGAAAAACCATCACCTTATTGATACTAATTCTGATAGGACTTCTGATCCTCGAGTGGGGAGGCTTATGGGGCCTCTGCCAGTACTTTTCACGGCATTCAAAGAGGGTTTCTCAGCATCGCCTTGTAAGAAGGGGTCCCGTCGTTTTGTTCCTTTTGGTGTTCATGGTCGTTATGACGGATAAATTCATTTTCGCCTATGCCAATTTCTATGACATGACCAATATTATCCGCTATCAAAAATTATTTCCCCTCTATCTGCCCCTGTTTGCAGATGAAACGATCGAGAAATATCTGGGATGGAAAAAGGAAAAGAGCACGATTGAATACCGGGCAAAATCGAGTCTTCTTAATTACCCTCTTAAAGAATTCAGGATGGAAGAAAATCTCAAACCGATGAACATGGTATGGATTGCTATCGATTCCTGGCGTTTTGATATGATGAATGAAGATCTGACACCCCATATCAAGAAGTTCAGCGAAAGTTCACTGGTATTTGAGAACCACTATAGCGGTGGCAATGCCACGAGATTCGGCATTTATTCTATGTTCTACGGGATATACGGAACCTACTGGCATCAAATTCTGGCAGAGAGACGATCCCCTGTATTAATAGATGAGCTGCAAAAGATGGACTATGATTTCAAGATTTATTCAAGCACTCAGTTATCCTATCCTGAGTTCAGGAGAACGGCATTTGTGAATCTTCCACCCGATGCCATTGAAGACAGACTCCCTGGGAATGGGGGAGATGACCGGGATCCCTTGATTGCCAAGAGGTTCACGGAGTTCATCAAGAATCATGATCGAAAAAGGCCCTTTTTCTCATTCATGTTCCTCGATGCCCCTCATGCTCCTTACCGGTACCCGAAAGAGTTTGCCAGGTTTCAGCCTGCGGTGGATGAGATTAATTATTTTGAGGTCAAAAAGGCGCATGCACAGGTGGATAAAAATCATCCGCTTTTTAACAGATACCGTAATGCCGTATTCTTCAGCGACTCGGTCGTTAATGAGATTGTTAATGCTCTTAGGGAAGAGAAGCTATTAGACTCTACAGTCGTCATAATCACCGGAGACCATGGAGAGGAATTTTATGAAGCGGGTTATTATGGGCATACCAGCGCCTTCTCAGAGTATCAGGTCAAAGTCCCACTGATTTTATATATTCCCGGAGAGAAACCAGGTAGGGTGACCCGATTGACCAGCCACTTAGATATAGTCCCCACGATGCTTTCATTGATGGGAAGCCAGATGGACCCCTCCCTCTACTCTCACGGACAATCTCTCCTGGGGGAAACAGGAGACCGTTATGTCATCTCCAGCGGATGGGATACCTTTGCGATCATTGATCCTGGCGCTACACTGGTTCTGTCGACAGAGATTTATAATGCAAGGACTGCAGAGGTCCACGTGGAGCAATATCAGTTGGCCAAAGAGCCACGGCCAATTTTAATGACCCGCGGGCAGGAACTTTTAGAGGTAACCAAAAAACTCAGCAACTTCCTGAAATAGAATGAGACGGCATGCAAGGACATTAGCCCCTGAATTAACGGATAAAGAATTAGCATCTCTGTTAGACATCATCCGGAAAATGCGATTTCAGGGCAAACATTTAGAGATTGGAACGGCGGCCGGTGGAACTCTCTGTTGTATGATGAAGGTATTTGAATACCACGAAAGACCCCCTTTTGTGGTTGTCGATCCTATGACCTACTTTCAGGATCAATTAAACACCGTTATGAAGAGTCTTCAAAACAACGGCGTCCCTGCTGAAGAAGTTGATTTTCGCATCAAAAAAAGTAGTGAGGCATTTATAGAGGCAAACCAGAGAGGTGAGTCTTTCGAATTTATATTTATTGATGGGGCGCACAAAATCCATTATGTCACCGGCGATCTGAGATGGACAAGATTGCTCAGGAAGGGCGGGATTGTCTGTCTGCATGACTATAGCTCTGTCAGGGGGGTCACACTTGCGGCAGACCGGTTCTTAAGAAAAAACTCTAATTATGAGAAAGTAGACTGTGTCCATACACTTTTGATCCTGCGCAAAACCAGGGAGAGTTCGACGCCGGAAATATCGTTGACCGATCGAATTTGGGCGTCTGCCTTAGCCCCTCTTCTTCGCCTGGATATTTTTACAAAAAAGTTCCTTAAAAATTATTCCCATTAAGAAGGACCCCATGAATCCTCAAGAAGTCAAGTCCATCCTCCTCTTTAAACTCAGATACATGGGGGATGTCCTGATGACCACTCCCGCCATCCGCCTGCTCAGACAAAGCTATCCTAAGGCAAGCATCACGATGATTGTTAATAAAGGAACAGAAGATGTGCTTCGATACAATCCCCACCTGGATCAAATTGTCACTATCGATCGGGAGATGGTGGAAAAGAAACCCTTTTACAAGAGGGTCCCCTATGAATGGAAGGTCCTCAGAGACCTTCGAAGAGGACATTATAACATTTCAGTCGACTTTGATAGCGGAGAGAGGGGCGCCTATATGGCGCTTCTAAGCGGAATAGGCATACGGATCGGTTTTCATTACTCTAAGGGATTTCGCCGGTTGATCTTTACCCATCAGGTTCATAGAGAGGGGGTGTCCCACACAGTAGAGCGGAATCTGTTGCTTGTTGAAAAGACTATGGGCCTCGTTCGGACAGATGATACATTAGAACTATACACAGGGCCGGAAGATGATCGTCGTATGGCCCTGTGGTTGCAGAGACATCAACTTTCAGGTAAAGACTTTGTTATTATCCAACCGGGGGCAAGGTTCTCGTCCAAACTATGGCCTGCAGAGAAGTGGGCATCTCTGATAGACATCCTCCAAAAAGATTTAAGGCTTCATGTCGTCGTAACCGGAGGCCAGAAAGAGATAAAATATCTACAAACCATTATGTCAGGGATTAAGGCAAGAGTCCTTTCTCTGGTCGGTCAGACGACTGTGCTCGAACTCGCCGTTTTACTCAAGAAGGCTTCCCTGTTTATAGGAACTGACAGCGGGCCTATGCATATAGCTGCTGCTGTTGGGACCCCTCTTATTGCCTTATTTGGACCGACAGACCCTTTGGTCTGGGGACCGTGGGGAAAGGGGCATTATGTTATATCAAGATACCTCCCCTGTAGCCCGTGTAAATATACTCACTGTAACTTAGGAAAGGAAAGCTGCATGGAACAGATATCGATAGAGGATGTGTTAAATGCGGTCTGCCAGCACTTTGAGAGGCCCCTTCCCCTACAGTAAGGAGTGGAAAACAATCCTTAAGCAATTTTCATTTTCAAGTTGATGCTCAAAAATGCCTATGTACAAGGAAGGACAAGGATTTGAGTCGAGGCGTCGGGGTACCCGTTGCTCGCGAAGCGAAATGCAACGGGCCGTGTACGTTGAGACTCAAATCCGCAGTCCTGACGCCGTAGATGGGCATTTTTGAGCATCAACTAAAAGCTGATGTTGGCCCGGGCGCTATACATCTGTATGTCTGAGAAGTCTGCCTGAAGGACGACACCGAGCAAGAGGATCTTTAGTTTTGCGCCTAAAAAGAGTTTGGTTGCGCTGGTACTGACATCGTTTAATGGCAAATTAGTATTATTGATAGCCTTAATCCAGACCTCACCCAACCCTGCATATGGAGTGAGCGGCCCAAAACCCTTGCTAATGGAGGCATCCAGTCCATAGGTAGAGGCATCCAGATCAGCAACCCCGGCTAATGCCGTGTAACTCCCACGGACAGCGACTGCAGGGGAGACGATGCTTCCCTTTAAGACGGCCCACTTCAGCTCTGCACCGTATAGCGAAATGTTCGTGCCGGGGGCTGTGGCATACATAGCCCCTACATCAATACCAAAGGGGAGCCCCTTCTGTACATGGATCTTTGGAAGGACGATATAGTCTGGTGGCTTTTGATCTGATATCGCCAGTTCCCAGAAAGTCGATCCAGAGCTAATCTTTGCCCCAGTTGCTTCTATACCTATATCAAAACCCAGGATTCCAAGCGACTCCGCAGGCGCAAGGGGGATATAGCTTATAATAAGCCCAACCTCTTTGCTTAAGTCATCGAACTGTTTCTGAACCATAGTCGAGGCAAGCTCAATGTCATTACCGCCAGCATTACATATAGATAGGGTTAAAACTACTATACACAAGGCAATAATTACAGATAGCATGGTCTTCTTCATCAGCCCCTCCATGTTAACATGACAGTTAAATTTACTCCAACTCCTTGCCTTATGTCAAGATTTTTTTGATGTTTCATAGGACGCGGGCTAAAGCCTGCGGCTACAAACCACCTGTTTTTCTTATCATCTCCTCAATATACCTTGCCGTCTCCCCTGCTACTTCTACTGAATCGATCATCAGAGACAGTTCCCTGTTATACTGGAGGGCGCTTGAAGTAAGATTGTGGCTTCCTATAAATGTGAACCTCCTGTCAATGACAATGGCCTTTGCATGTGTCCGCTGCCGTGGAGAATCAAAAAAGACCTTTACACCGCCCTGTCTGAGCCTCCTTGCGGTATACTCATTGTCAGAATTGATGGACGATCCCGTTTCATATTCCCGTTCAAGTAAAACTTTAACATCTACACCCCGCCCTGCTGCCTTTATCAGTGCATCCATGATCCGGTTGGCAGGGTTTGTCCTTTTATCCGTTGTCTTAAAAACATACATACTGATTAAGATATCCTTCCTTACCTCACTGATCTTCGTCAAAAGGAGATCAACGTATCTCTTATCCTCGAGAATAGTAATTTCACCTTGAAGAGATGCTGAAACAGGTTCAGCATGACAGTTTTTGGAAAAAGGATATCTTTGAGAAAAGACTAAAGATATGACTATCAGGCAAAAGGTTAAAACCCGTGTCATTGAAATGTTTCTCATGCTGTCAAGGTTATCACATTGGTTTTATGATTGACAATAGACAGAAAGTCATAATAAAATCAGCCATCGGAAAACTCAAACCGGAGGTGATCGTATGCCTGAAGCCGATATCATGTCTATCCTTAAAGAGAACAGGATCTTTAAGCCCTCAAAACAGTTCAGTGAAAAGGCGCATATCAAGAGTATAGAAGAGTATGAACGGCTCTACAGAGAGGCTGAGGCAGACCCTGAGGGATTCTGGGGAAGGATTGCCGGGGAACTTCACTGGTTCAAAAAATGGGATAAAGTACTCGAGTGGAATCCACCTTTTGCAAAATGGTTTGTGGGCGGAGAGATCAACATCTCGTATAACTGCCTCGACAGGCATATCAAGACCTGGCGCAAGAATAAGGCGGCCATCATATGGGAGGGGGAGCCAGGGGATTCAAGGACCCTTACTTATCAGGATTTACACCGTGAGGTATCAAAATTCGCGAATGTATTGAAGTCACTCGGTATCAACAAAGGCGATCGTATCGCCATCTATATGCCCATGATCCCCGAACTGCCTATTGCCATGTTAGCCTGCGCCAGGATTGGGGCAATCCATAGTGTTGTCTTTGGAGGCTTCAGTGCCGAGGCCCTGAAAGACCGCGTCAACGATGCCAGTGCCAGACTTATCATTACGGCCGATGGCGGGTTTAGAAGGGGCGAGGTCGTCCCCCTTAAGGAAAAGGTCGATGAGGCCGCAGAAAAGGCTCCGGGCGTGGAAAACGTGGTTGTCGTGAACCGCACCGGCAATAATGTCCAAATGAAGCCGGGCAGGGATCACTGGTGGCATGATCTTATGAGAGAGGCATCCGATCAATGTGAGGCCACTCCATTAGACTCAGAACATCCCCTTTTCATACTCTACACCAGCGGGACGACAGGAAAGCCTAAAGGGGTTGTCCATACCACTGCCGGATATCTTACCGGCGTCTATATTACCACAAAGTGGGTATTTGATATCAGGGATGAAGATACCTACTGGTGTACGGCAGATATCGGGTGGGTGACAGGCCATAGCTATATCCTCTACGGACCGCTGGCCAATGGCGCCACAAGCCTGATGTATGAAGGGGGACCGATGTATCCTCAGCCAGACCGGTTCTGGCAGATCGTGGATAAGTACCGGGTAAACATCTTCTATACCGCACCCACGGCCATAAGGGCGCTGACAAAACATGGGGAAGAGTGGCCGATGAAACATGACTTGAGCAGCCTTCGTCTCCTCGGTACTGTGGGAGAGCCCATAAACCCTGAGGCATGGATCTGGTATCACAAGTTTATCGGGAGAGAGCGGTGCCCTATCGTAGATACCTGGTGGCAGACAGAGACCGGGATGATACTCATCACCCCGCTCCCCGGGGCTATCCCCACAAAACCAGGGTCGGCCACACGGCCATTCCCCGGGATCATAGCCGATGTGGTTTCAAAGGATGGTAAATCCCTGCCGCCTAACCAGGGTGGCTATCTCGTGATCAAAAGGCCATGGCCGGCCATGCTTCGGACCATCTATGGGGATCCGGAGAGATACAGAAAACAGTACTGGCAGGAGATCGCAGGGGTCTATTTTACAGGGGATGGTTCCAGGCGTGATGAGGACGGCTATTTCTGGGTCATGGGGCGGGTGGATGATGTCATGAATGTGGCCGGACACAGATTAAGCACCATGGAGATAGAGAGCGCCCTTGTGAGTCATCCCAAGGTTACCGAGGCCGCTGTGGTAGGCAGACCGGATGAGATCAAAGGACAGGCCATTTCCGCATTTGTAACCCTTGAAGTGGGGAACAATCCGTCAGAGGAGCTAAAGAAAGAGTTAAAAGAACATGTGGCAAAGGAGATTGGGCCGATAGCAAGACCTGATGATATCCGGTTTACGGACAGCCTGCCAAAGACAAGGAGTGGCAAGATCATGCGAAGGCTTCTGAGGGATATTGCCTATGGGAAAGAGAAAATGGGTGATACCACGACTCTGGAAGACTACTCGGTATTAGCGAGACTGATGGAGGAGAAGGAGTGAGGTGCCACACGCCACTATGGCAGCGAGATCGGCAACCTTGTCAATATATATTTCAGGTCTTCATCGTCAAATGACAGGCCGGCGCCTGCAAAGGTGCTTGACATCTTTGAGTTTATAAAATCATCTACGCCTGCATTGATAAACAGACTTTTAAAGACTGTATAATTGGCTGTAACCTTCAGATGTGGATTCTTTGCATCCGGATCGCCATTAAAATTCCATGCATCTATGGATGCCCTGAGCTGCTCTCCCTTAATATAGTAATCTGCACCAAAGCCAAAGGTGCTCTCCATGAGCCCGCCCCGGATGATGATATCCCCGAATTTTCTTGCAAAGAGGGCGCTGACTTTCAACTTTTCATCCCTCCTTATCTCATGGGTCTTAACAGTAGTCCCTGGAGTGGTAGCCACTTCGGTATCCGTTACCTTTACCCTCCCTCGTGGGTCATCTATAACTTCAAATAGATAGTACTTATCCTCCCTGGGCTGCAGCTTAAGAGAAAAGTAGCCTTTGGTATCCACTTCATTAAAGAGATATTCTCCCCTGAATCCTACATTAAGTTTGAATCTCTCCGTCGCTGTAACATATTTATCTATCCCCGTGAGAGTAGAATCAAGTTTATCGTACAGGCCCTCTTCTTTCATCAGCTTGCCCACAGTCCCCTCACCCTTCTCTATCCTGTCCACGATCCTGTCAACCTTGTTCAGCAACCTTGGGGCCCTCTCCCTCAAGTCTCCTGATAATTCCTGCAGATTGGCCATTGTGTCCCTGAGGGGTCTCCTGTTTTCCTGTGCTATTTCCGTCAGCTCTCCGGAGATCTTCTCTAAGTTTGATAAAACATTTTTAAAGGGTCCCTTGTTTTCTTCAGCGACATCTTTAATCTGTCCAATCAGATCACCTAAGTTTTTTATAATTTTATCGATAGCTCCACTATCACGCTCGGTTATGGTATAAAGACTTTCCGTCAAATTTCTAAGATTCCTGATAATCTCATTCACGGAATTCTGGGTCTCAGGTTTTCCAAAGGTTTCTTTAAAGAAACCACTGATGGACTTTATATCCCCAGCCACATCACTCAATTGGGTTATCAAACTATCCATATCCGCGACACTGAGTGTCTTATAGATGATATCGCCTTCTCTTAAGACCCCCGCCTCTTTCCCGGGAATCAGTTCTAAATACTTTTCTCCCAGCAGGCTCTCTGATTTTATGGCAGCGACAACCCCCTTTTTAATCCTGATATCCGGCCTAATCTTCATGGCAACCTTTGCCCTTGTGTCTTCAAGGGTTATAGACTCAATCGATCCGATCTCCACCCCCGCCAGTTTAACCGGTGACTTGATATCCAGCCCTGCAACGGAATCAAAGAGTCCATAGATCAAATAACCCTTCTCTTTACCAAAGGTAAGCTCTCCAATCCTGAAGGTCATATAGGCAAGCAAGATCACCGCAACGATGACAAAGAGACCTACTTTAAGCTCTGTCGTAACTTTCTGCATCTGTACTCCTGTCTTTATCCGGTTTCTGCTTTCCCTGCGTCTTGAAACGCAGGCTAAAGCCTGCGACTACCCCCTGCATCCTTACACCGTCCTTATCGGTCCGACGGAGCTCCCGGTAATAAACTGCTGAACAACAGGATTTGCTGACTTTTTAATCTCATCGGGAGTTCCTACCTCGAGGATCTTTCCATCATAGAGCATGGCAATCCTGTCGCCAATCTTGTAGGCGCTGACCATATCATGAGTAATAGCGATTGCCGTGACATTCAGCCTCTTCTTCATCTCAACAATAAGATCATTGATCGCATCTGCCATGATCGGATCAAGCCCTGTTGTCGGCTCGTCATAGAGGATGATCTCCGGTTCCATAGCGATTGCCCTCGCTAGTCCAACCCTCTTCCTCATCCCTCCGGAAAGTTCTGACGGCATAAGGTCTTCATTGCCTTTAAGACCCACCATCTCTAATTTACGTTTCGCAATCTCCCATATCTCATCTTTAGAGAGAGAGGTGTGCTGCATCAGTCCAAACCCCACATTCTCCCACACTGTTAATGAGTCAAAGAGGGCCGCCGCCTGAAACAGCATTCCATATTTCTTTCTGAACTCATTCAGATCCTTCTCTCTTAAATGAGATATGTCTACCCCGTCAACAACGACGCTCCCTTCGTCAGGGGTCAGGAGACCAATCACATGCTTGATCAGAACACTCTTGCCGGATCCGCTCCCTCCTATCACCACCATCGTCTCACCACGCTCGACCCGGAGATTAGCTCCACAGAGTACATGATGGTTATTGAAGGACTTATGTAGGTTGATGATCTCTATCACCCAAAAGGTACCCCTCACCCCAACCCTCTCCCCTTAAGGGAGAGGGAGTTATGACCCACTATCTGAAGAGGAGTGCTGCCAGGAAATAGTTTGCTATCAATACCAGCATCATGGATAGCACCACTGCTCCTGTGGTTGCCTTTCCTACACCCTCAGCGCCGCCCTGTGTATAAAAACCTTTATAACAACTGACAGTGGAAATGATTATACCAAATACCCCGGCCTTTAGCAGCCCGCCATAGATATCATTTAACTCTACATATTTGGTAGTCATGCGGATGTAGATCACCGGGTTGGCATCCAATAGATGCACCGCGATCAGATAACCTCCAATGATCCCGATGAAATCTGCAACCGCAGTAAGGAGGGGAAGCATCAGAAAACCGGCCAGGAATCTGGGAACCACAAGATATTTTATGGGATTCGTGGCCAGGGTGACAAGGGCATCGATCTGCTCTGTAACCCGCATCGTGCCTAACTCAGCCGCCATCGCCGCCCCTGCGCGTCCTGCCACAATCAGCCCGGTAAGCACGGGGCCAAGCTCCCGGGTAATGGAAAGGGCCACCACAGTACCCATAAAATTTTCAGCATTGAATCGCTTAAATCCCGTGTAGGTCTGGATAGCAAGGACCATCCCTGTAAACATCGCCATAATAACGACCACAGGGAGTGAATTCACCCCGATCGCCTCCATCTGCTGAAAGATATTTCGCAGGTTAAAGGGGGGCCTGATGGACCAGGAGAGTGTGTGGCCGAACATGATAAAGCCACGACCAACCTCTGCGGTAAAGTCAATCGTCCGCCGGCCTATGTATGTAATAGTTTTAGTAAACATAGACCCTCTCCACCCGCTCCCCTATGCCACATAATACCTCATAGGATATCGTCCCAAGCCATCCGGCAATGTCATCTGCAGTAATACGATTCTCCCCTCCCCCTCCGATTATTATCACCTCATCTCCCGATTGTACACCGGGTATATCCGTAACATCGATCATTGTCATATCCATACAGACCCTGCCAATCACAGGGGCACGTCTCCCATGAATGAGTACCTGTCCTGCATTCGAGAGGGCACGGCTGTACCCATCCGCATAGCCAATGGGGATAGTTGCGACAAGGGTCTCGCGCTTAGTCGTAAAGGTCCTGCCATAACTGATGCCTGTCCTGGGCGGGACGTTTTTCAGATGGATGATCCTGCTCTTCAGCGTCATGACAGGCCGTAAATCTACACGGGGAGATAAGAATGGGGACGGTGAATAGCCATAGAGCATAATCCCTGGTCTGACCATCTCAAGGTGGCTGTCACCCATGTCAATCACCGCAGCACTATTCGCAGTATGTCTTAAGGGGATGGCTATCCCCTTCTTCCCGATAAGCCTGCAAACCGTGTTAAAACTCTCAAGTTGTTCCCTTACAAACTCTCTGTTCAGGAGGTCTGCCTCTGCAAAGTGTGTCATGATCCCTTCAACCCTCAACCCTTTAATCCGCATGACATTTTCAACAAACTCCGGCGCCATCTCAGGGGCGACACCAATCCTCCTCATGCCGGTATCCACCTTTATGTGTATTGGCAATGGCACATCTGCCGCTATTGCGGCCGCAGACAAGGCGACAGATAAGGACATCGTACAGACAACCGGCGTAAGATGCCACTTCAAGATGTCAGAGGCATACTCCTCGCTTATCCCACCCATCACAAGGATACGGGTATGTATGCCAGATTCCCTGAGGCATATCCCCTCTTCGACATGGGCAACACCCAGCATATCCACGCCGGCATGTTCTAATTCCCTTGAAATCCCGATTATGCCATGTCCATAGGCATTTGCCTTGACAACCGCAAGTATCTTACACCCCGGAGTAATATGCAGTCTTACCTGATTCAGGTTGTGGATTAGATGAGACAGGTTTATCTCTGCTATGGTCAGGCTCACTGAATATCCTTTCTGTATCTTTCTGCCTTTTCCCTTGCCTCTCCGGCCAGTTCCTCTTTCCCTAATTTCTCATAGAGTTCTCCGAGGAGCTTATATTCATTGTACAGCAAACCGGCATCTGCCGACGGTGTCATGGCAAGGGCCTCCTGCAATACACCTGCCGCCTCTTCATTTTTCCCCATTTTAACATAGATATGGGCCAGTGTGTCCAGATAATAGGGGTCCCTTCTTATTTCAAACGCCATCTCAATCTCACCCCTTGCTGCTTCAAATCTTCCTGTATCTAAGTAAACCCATGCAAGATTATTATGGATATCCCCATGATCCGGTACAATCCTTAAGGCCTTGTGATAGTATCTCTCTGCCAGCTCATACTCCTTCTTCTTGTAATAGGCGTTACCGAGATAGAACAGGGGCCTATAGTCTTTCTTATCCTTCTTAAAGGCCTTACGGTACTCCTGAATCGCAGGATCATACTCCCCATTGAGTTCATAGCTAAGGCCAAGAGAGAGATGTTCCTCTGCGGTAAGAGGATCATTGAGCACGATAATTCTGGGTATAGACACACAACCGGAAATGAATAGGAGTAGAATTATAATTAGCCTGGAATAATGCGCAGCGCCCAATACCCACCCCTCTCCCATGTCCGCATAAAACGAGTATATGGAATCAATTTATCTCTTTCCACCCCTGAATAGGTAATAATACCACCCCGAACATCATCATAGCCCACGATCAACATATAATGACCTTTTCGTATATTCCAGATACCGAGATCGACAAATACGATTACAGGATATCCACGTGAGACATCCCTCCTGATTACTTCAAGATCTCCCTGAAGTTCAGAAACAGATATCCTGCCATCTCCAGCATAGCGCGCTACAAAACGGCCCATGTCCATCGTTATAGTCCCCTGGATACCCTCCAAATAAATCGCCTTGGAGATATTTTCAGGGACTGTCCTGTATCCAAAAAAACTTAACACACTGGCAAGGACTGCTGGTCCACATTGAAACTCCTCCTGAGGGAAGAAGGGTATCCCCTGTATGTAATAGGATACCGGATAGCGCGCATCAGGAGGTTGCCTTTGAGAGTGATCAACCGTTGTACATCCGATGGAAGAAACTGTGATGACTGCCCAAAACAGAAAGACCCCAGGATGAATGAACCCTGAGGTCTTTCCTTTTGAGGTCATATATTCTCTGTGCCTCTGTGGTGAAAATTATTTTATGATAACCTGGCGTCCCACAAGCTTCATGACAACGATGATCAATATGATAATGACCAGGATAGAAATAAGAACACCGAGGGCGCCATCACCTCCATAATCGATTCGATCAATATGGGTTGCTATCTGATGTAACTGATCCTGGGAGAGTTGATTCAGACGATCTGAAATCTCCTCTCCGGTCAGCCCAAAATCCGCCAGTCTCTGCTGTACGATCTTTGATTCAAGAAAGGTCTTTACCTTTGCCATATCCCCTGTACCATCCACCAGAGCGCCTCCGGCACCAGGGGTAATAAACATCGCCGCTGATGGAGAGGGGATCGTGGAAATAATCAAGAGCGCAAAGATCAAATACAGGGTAATCATACGAAGAAATGAGATACCAGCCTTTCTAACCATAAAATAAAACCTCCTTTTTATACCTCCATAATCTCCAATTCTTTCTTTTTTAAAATCTCATCGACTTTATGAATATACTGATCTGTTAACTTCTGGATGTCATCCTGTGTCTTTTTTATCTCGTCCTCTGAAATATTGGCCTCCTTACCGGCCTTCCTGATCTCCTCATTCGAATCTCTTCGTATATTCCGGACAGCCACCCTCGCATCTTCAGCCATCTTTTTGACAAGCTTTACAATCTCTTTCCTTCTCTCCTCTGTGAGGGGAGGTACCGGGATCCGTATAATTTTGCCGTCATTGGCCGGTGTAAGGCCAAGCGGGGATATCTGTATGGCCTTTTCTATCTCAGGGATAATTCGCGGCTCCCAGGGTTGAATGATAATCAGTCTGCTCTCCGGGGTAGAGAGTGAAGCAACCTGAGAAATGGGGGTGGGCGTACCATAGTAGTCCACCATGATCCCTTCAAAAATGGATAAAGATGCCCTCCCTGTCCGGATAGCCCCCAAATCCTTTCTGTACACATGGATGGTCTGTTCCATCTTCTCTCTCGTCTTATTTTTTATGCCCTCGATCATTTTAACTTATCAGAGTCCCCATCTCTTCTCCCATGACAACCCGTTTAACATTCCCCTTATCCCTTAAGTTAAATACGATGATAGGGAGGTTGTTATCCTTGCAGAGGGATATCGCTGTAGCATCCATCACCTTAAGTCCCCTCTGCAGCACTTCCAGATGAGTCAGCGAGTCAAATCTCCTGGCTGACTTATTGGTCATGGGGTCTGAGTCATAGACACCATCCACCTTTGTACCTTTAAGGATGATCTCGGCCCCTATTTCGATGGCACGGAGTGCGGCAGCGGTATCTGTACTAAAATAAGGATTCCCCGTACCAGCAGCAAATATAACGACCCTCTTTTTTTCAAGATGTCTGATAGCCTTTCTTCGGATATAAGGCTCAGCAAGGGCCCGCATCTCTATGGCGGATTGTACGCGGGTGACAATCCCCTTTTTCTCCAGGGCATCCTGCAGGGCGAGGGCATTCAGAACCGTTGCAAGCATGCCCATGTAGTCGGCAGAGGCGCGCTCCATTCCGATTGCAGTTGTCCCAAGACCCCGGAATATGTTCCCCCCCCCGATGACGACCGCCAGCTCAACCCCTATCTCATGAACTTCTTTGATCTCTTCCGCTATGGAATCGATAACAGCAGAGTCAATACCATATCCCTTTTCACCCATAAGGGCCTCTCCGCTGACTTTAAGAATGACCCTGTGAAACCCCTTGCTTCGGTCCATCAATCGCTATTCTCCAAGTTGATATCTGATAAAACGCTTTATAGATATATTTTCGCCAGTCTTTGCAATCTTCTGGCTTATAAGATCCAGCAATTTAACAGACGAATCTTTGATGAAAGGTTGTTCCAGCAGACATGAATCATTAAAGAACTTCTCCATCTTCCCATCGGCAATCTTTTCGATGACATGGTCAGGCTTGCCGGATTCCCTGGCCTGTGCCCTGTATACCTCACGCTCCTTCTCAAGGACTGCCTCTGACACATCCTCCCGTCGCAGATACGGGGGATTGGACCATGCCACCTGCATGGCGATATCCTTCACCAGTTCCTGAAACTCCGGATTCCTCGCAACAAAATCGGTCTCACAGTTCACCTCTACAAGGACGCCAATCTTTCCCCCTCCATGGATATAACTGCCGATGATCCCCTCTTTTGTCTCACGGGAGGCCTTCTTTGCCGCAATGGCAAGACCCTTCTGCCTCAAAAGATCCACGGCCTTCTCTATATCGCCTCCGGCATCAGCCAATGCCCTCTTACAGTCCATAATGCCAGCGCCCGTCTTTTCCCGAAGGTCCTTCACCATTTCATGCGTTACAGTGGCCATACCTGAATTATGCCTCCCCCTCTATCTCTTTCACGACTTCTATGCCCTCTGCTGCCGCTTCCAGGTCAGCAATTGCCGGCGACCCAACCTCGACGGCCTGCTCCACCACCATCTCTTGCCTGATCCCCCCCCTGGCATCGTATATTGCCCTTCCCTCTATGACCATATCAGCCACCCTGGAGCACATCAGCTTTATCGCCTTTATCGCATCATCATTGCCGGGGATCACGAAATCTATGTTATCCGGGTCACAGTTTGTGTCGACAACCCCTACGACCGGAATTCCTAACCTGTTTGCCTCATGTACGGCGATAAACTCCTTCTTGGTGTCCACAATAAAGACAGCACCTGGTAACATGCTCATATTCTTCATGCCGCCTAATATCTTCTCCACCTGTTCCATCTCTTTGCCGATCTTTGAAACCTCTTTCTTAGGCAACTGCTTAAAGGTGCCATCCTCGCTCCACTTCTCGTATTTACGAAGTTTGTCAATGCTTTTTCTAATGGTCAGGAAATTTGTTAGCATCCCGCCGAGCCATCTCTGATTCACATAGAACATCCCGCACCTCTTGGCCTCCTGCTCTACTATTTCCTGTGCCTGTCTCTTTGTACCCACAAATAAGACAGATCTTCCCTGTGTGGCCACCTCTTTAATGAATTCGCAGGCCGCTTCAAAATTCTCTAAGGTCTTTTGGAGGTCTATGATATAAATACCATTCCTCTCCCCGAATATATATTTCTTCATCTTCGGGTTCCAGCGCTTTTTCTGATGACCAAAATGTACACCCGCTTCAAGTAGCTCTTTAATTGCAGATACCATACATCCTTACCCTCCTGTTAATTGCGTTGTGAAAATTATCATATTTTGCCCAAAGTTGCAAGAACAATATACCTACGATCTGTATGCCACGTTGATTTTCACATAATCATAAGACAGATCTGTCGTCAATACATTCGTCCCTGCGCTGCCTGCATTCAAATCAATCGTAATGGCATACTCCCTATTCCGCATCACTTCAACGACCCTCTTCTCAACATCCTTTCCCAGCCCGATACCATTCTTTACCAGATTTATATGGTCAAAGGTTATTGAGATATCCTCCTCGCGTACATACGCCCCTGCATATCCTATGGCCGCCATGAGCCTTCCCCAATTCGGATCGCAGGCAAAAAGGGCTGTCTTCACCAGGTTAGAGTTGGCGACGGCAAAGGCCACCTTCTCCGCATCTCTGACATTTTTGGCGCCCCTGACCCTTATCTCAACAAGCTTTGTAGCCCCTTCCCCATCCTTTGCGATCATCCTGGCAAGCGCCGCACAGACATGCTCAAGCATCTTCTCAAACTGTCCCAGGGTCTTTCCTGTCAGCGACTTATTTTCCGCCATACCATTTGCAAGGCAAAGTACCATATCATTGGTACTGGTATCTCCATCCACCGTGATCTTGTTAAACGACCGGTCAACGGCCTTTTTGAGCATCCTTGTCAGGTTATCTCTGTCAATGGCCGCATCGGATGAAATAAAGGCAAGCATCGTGGCCATTTTAGGGTATATCATCCCTGAACCCTTTGCAATCCCGCCAACGGTCACCATCCTCCCGCCGATCCTCCCTCTGACGGCGATCTCCTTAGGGAAGGTATCTGTTGTCATAATCGCAGCGGCAGCATCCCTGCCACCCTCTGCACTAAGCCCCTTTACCCCAATCTCTATAGAGGGTCTTATCCTCGCCATGGGCAGTGGCTCTCCGATAACGCCGGTCGAAGCCACACAGACCCCTTTCTTGTCAATAGAAAGGGCGCTTGCGGTAAGCTCCACCATCTCTTTTGCATCGATCATCCCCTGTCTTCCTGTACAGGCATTTGCATTCCCGCTGTTGACAACAATAGCCCGTGCGTTCCCCCGCTTCATCTGCCGCTGAGTCAGGATCACGGGCGCAGCCTTTACTCTGTTTACAGTAAACAGACCTGCGGCTACGGCATCCCTCTCACTCGCTATCATCGCAAGATCAAGCTTTTTATTGCGCTTGATCCCCGCATAGATCCCTGAGGCAAGAAAACCTTTTGGTGCTGTGATGCCGCCTTGTATCTCTTTCATAGTCCCTTCACGGAAACATCCCTGCCTGCATCAGACCCGTAGTCTCCTCAAAACCCATCATGATATTCATGTTTTGTATTGCTTCTCCTGAAGCCCCCTTCACAAGGTTGTCAATCACAGAGGTCACGATAACACACTGATTGCGCTTATCGACGGCAATACCCATGTCGCAGAAATTGGCGCCCTTCACATCCCTGATATTCGGCTGTAATCCGGCATCCAGAATTCTCACAAATGGCTCATCCCTATAGAACTTCCTGTAGAGACTCACGACATCCTCCGCCTCTGCAGGAGAGTTAAGAGGGGCATAGACCGTACACAAAAGACCCCTGTTGATGGGCACGAGATGGGGGACAAAACAGACAGTTAACCCTTCACCGGCATTTTTTGACAGCGCCTGTTCTATTTCAGGGATATGCCTGTGAGTCCCAATCTTATAGGCCTCCATCCCCTCATGCGCCTCTGGAAAGTGATAGGGGAGCGAAGGCCCCCTGCCAGCGCCGGATATGGCAGACTTGGCATCGATATAGAGATGTTTATTATTTGTAAGGCCACTCTTTACCAACGGGGCAAGGGCAAGGATGCTCGCGGTCGGATAACAGCCTGGATTCGCCACAAGCCGGGCCTCTTTGATCTCATCCCTGTATAGCTCAGGAAGGCCATAGACCGCCATCGCCAGCAAGTCCTTCCTCGTATGTATTAATCCATACCACTTCTCATAAAAAGAGGGGTCTTTTAATCTAAAGTCCGCACTCAAATCTACAACCCTTTTCCCCATTCTGATAAACTCCCCTACAGGCTCGATAGAGCTGCCATGAGGCAGTGCAGTAAATACAACCTCTGCATCCTCCGCCACCTCATGCGGGACAAAAGGTTTAAGAGTCAAGTTAAAGAACCCCTTTAGATTGGGAAATACCTGTGATAGAGATTTGCCGGCAGATTTCTCTGATGTGACAGCAACAACCTTAATATACGGGTGCTGAGAGAGGAGCCTTAATAATTCCCCTCCTGTGTATCCACTCGCACCGACTATGGCTACTTTAAGCATCCTGTTACTGCTATCTCTTTGAGAATTGAAATTTCTTCCTTGCCCCCTTCTGGCCGTACTTCTTTCTCTCCTTATCTCTGGAGTCCCTTGTCAGAAAACCCTTCTTCTTTAAGGCAGTCCTGAAGGCAGAATCCACTTCGAGTAAACCTTTAGCGATCCCGTGTCTTAAGGCCCCGGCCTGAGATGCAATTCCGCCTCCTGTAATGTTGGCATAGATATTAAATTTATCTGTTGAATTGACTACATCAAGGGGTTGCTTAATCAGGGACATCAGGGCTAAACGTGAGAAATACTCTTCTGCGTTTTTATCATTGACAACAATCTTCCCCTCACCAGGCTTTAGCCACACGCGTGCTATGGCATTCTTTCTTTTCCCTGTTGCATAATATTGTGTTACGCTCATATCCCCCCTCACCCTTCCTCTATTGTTAACGTCCTTGGCATCTGCGCCTCATGCGGATGCTCAGAGCCGTTATATACCTTTAGTTTCTTCAACATCTCCCGTCCAAGCTTATTCTTGGGTAACATCCCGCCTATGGATCGTCTCACCAACTCCTCAGGTTTCTCCTCAAGAAACTTCTTCAAACTCCTGCTCTTAAGTCCATCAGGATATCCGGAGTGATGATAGTAGACCTTGTCTTCCCTTTTTGCCCCGGTCAGCCTGACTTTGCCCGCATTGACAATGATGACAAAATCCCCGGTATCCACATGGGGGGTAAATATAGGCTTATGTTTTCCTCTCAAAATCGATGCAACCCGGGAGGCCAGCCTTCCAAGGACCTTCCCATCTGCATCTACCAGATGCCAATCCTGTTTTACCTCTTCCTTCTTTGCTGAAATCGTCTTCATTCTCAACTCTCCTCAAACATGTATATGATTCCAGAAATTTTTTAAGAAGATTACAAAGATTAATCACTGGAATCTTTTAATATATCTCTGTAATCAATCTTTACTAAAATATAATATTCTATTTATTTCTATCCTTCCTGTCAAGTACTTTTCGCCCTTTTTATCATGCTGTCTTTCTCTAACACCATCGCCACGATATCCACAAAGGATTGCAACATCTCTTTACTGGTTCCGGTTCTTCCTGTATCTGCCACAAATGCCCCGATAACCCTGTCTTTCCCCCGAAGGGGGTATACGATCCAATCCTCAAAGTATCTATCGATCAGGCTCTTCTTATGGGTATCCCCCTTCCTGACGACCCTCAAATCCCTTACGGCATTCGATACGGGATCATCTTCCCCGATCGAACTAGTTAACTGAAGAAGCCTTTTATTCTCAATACCACGAACCCAGTTGCAGCTCACAACCTCTCCTGATTGCTCAAATATAGCAATCCTCGTAATCCCCATCATATCACTGAGCGCCTTAGATAAAATAACAAAGATCTCAGACATGTTAAGATGGTTAATCAGGGAATTCATCTCCTGCCTGATCGCAACAAGCCTCGTATCCTGATCAAGCATCACCATCGTTGACCGGGCAAGCTGCTCACTCGTCGTGCTCAACTTTTCTTCTTCTTTTTTCCTCTCAGTAATATCCCTCATGACTGTATGATAGATCTTTACACTATTATATCCGACTAATCTTGCACTGATATCGACCCATGCCATCTCTCCGTCTTTCCTCCTGATCGGCGCATCATGGATGGTGGAAAATCCCCTCCGTACTCCCTTGTTAAACTGCTCCACAGCCTGATTCACCAGATGCTGGGGGTATAGATCCCAATATTTAATGCTGAGGAGCTGATCTTTGGAAAAACCGGTTAACATCTCTGCCTGCAGATTGACCTCCATAATCTGCCCACCGTCCGGATTTACAAGGAATATGGCATCATAGGCCTGCTCCATCAATGCCCTGTATTTTGTCTCTGATGTCCTCAGCGCAGTGGTTCTTTCCCTGATCTTCTCTTCAAGATTATAATACACCCCTTTAAGTGCCTCGCCCATCTTGTTAAAGCCGTTGGCAAGGGCCTCAAGCTCATCACCGGTATGGATATTGATCTTATGCTCAAAATTTCCCTTGCCAATCCTCCCTACACCTTCATGGAGGATATTCACAGGCTTAAGCAGAAGCCTGCGTACAATATAAACACCCAGGGCACAGATTGAAAAGACGATAAGAGATTCAAGGAAGAGGACCTTCAGCATGAGTTTATTGACCGGGGCAAGGGTCTCCTCCGGGGCCTGACGAATAAACGTATACCACTGATGACCCCCAATACTTTCCGAACCTAAGGAGTTGATATATTCGACAGGGCTAAATCCTATGATGGAGTTCTTCCCCCCGTGGGCATCATCTTCAGCTATAGTCCACCCTCCCCCTCTGCTGGTAATGAGATCAATGATCGGCCTGTTCATAGAATGTTCTACAAGCGGCAGGATAGAGCATATCAGCGGGGTCCCTTCTGAGTCTACAATCATACCATGTCCTGTCTTGCCAAATCTCGTGTCCTTAATAAAGCGGAAAAAGGTGTCCACGTCCATAATCGTTCTTACGCCGCCAATAGCCCTGCCTGTGGCCGTATCTAAGACAGGGATACCGACATCAAAGGCCTTCCTGCCCGTTTCCTTGTCAAGATAGATATCACTGGCGTATAACTTACCCTCTCCACCGTTGTAAACCACCTTCCACCACTTTTCATCCGACTGATCGATCTTGTTATTTAATCTTAATTTTCCATCCCCAATAATCCTCCCTTTCCCGTCAACAACAATAATGGAAAGATGCTCTTCCCTTTCCTCCGCATGCTTAAGATAGTAGGTAAGATAGGTCCCGATGCTCTCCTTATTATTCTCTTTTACTGCCTTGACAAAGGCCGGCTCTTCGGATAAACGATGGAACGTATCCATCTCCTCCTTCACTGCCGCATCAAACCTCTCTGCAGACTTCTTTGCGATCTCAGCAAAGTCCCGGCCTATGGCCTCTGTAAGGACGTTTTTCACCTGAAAATACGTAATAGACAGACCTATGGCGAGGGCAATAAAGCCTGTAACCAATATCGCAATGACTACCTTTTTCTGGATACTCATATAGATAACCCGTTTAAGCCGTTATAGAATCCCAGGATAAATGGAAATATTATAACAGACAGGGTTACAATTAACAATGCCCGAATTACTTTTATACCTTGCCCTGGCTCTTGCACAATTCTTGCAATATAGTTTATGCTATTATTATGGGGTTTATAAAATCGGTTGAAGAGGCAAGGCTGTTTACGGCGCTGCTAAGCAGGGACGAAAGGCTTTTCCATATTACCAGAGAGAATCTCTCCCCATCCCTCGGCCTTGTAGACTTTGTCAGTCCAGTATACCCCTGGGCCCATACACGATATTATGAAAAGGAGATGGGGACAGACCTAAAGCGGACCTTCCTGTTTTTTGAGCAGCTGATCCAACCTGACACCCTGGCGGATGTCAAAAGAATGACTAATGATCTTGAGTTTTATTTCAGAGACAACATCGATGCCACGATGCCCACCAGACCTATTAACATAGACCCCGGGTATTTAACCTTAGCTAAGGTGGTCCTCGCATCGACAAAGGATTTCTACCATAGAATCTACATCGGGAAAGGGATCTATGCCGAGGTCACACTCTATTATAAGGATAAGGCATATCAACCCTTTCCATATACCTATCCGGATTACAGGAGTGCGGAGTATATTTCGATGTTTAATGAGGTGAGGGAGAGGATGTCAGGCAAGTAGAATAAGACATGAAACATTCATGAGCCAAGGCTCGCAAAGGAGCATGAAAATAAGCTGTAGTCGCAGGCTTTAGCCTGCGTTCCATGATGGCGCAACCTAAAGGTTGCGACTACACATAGAGAATGGGATTTTCAGATGAAAAAGATTGCAATATACCGCTTAATTCTGACGGTACTATCTTTCTTATCTATCGCTCTGCATGGCATCGCCCATGCCATAGATTTTAATGCGAGAGATACGAGGGTGGACTTGCCTGTGCTGACAAGGCCTAATAATGCAATTACCCCCCGGATGAGCGCTGACCAAAATGGTCATGTATACGTTGTGTGGAGTGATAACCGGGGAGGGTCTCCGAGTATCTATGCAAACACATTCTTCGCAGACAGTGGATGGCAGCCGAGTTCTACCCCTATACCCACTGGATTCCCAAGACCTTCGTCAGAAATCACGCCAGGAGACGCAACCACTCCTGATGTCTGCGCAGACAACTCCGGCCATGTCTATGTAGTATGGGTAGATGACAGGGCAGTGAAGGCCGGCACAGGTAAACGAGATATATATTTCCGGTATTCTAAGGATTACGGGTTATCATGGTATCCTGCATTCATAGAGGAGCGCATCGATTCAGATAATCCCAGTGTGGGCGATTCTGTAAACCCTAAGATCGCATGTGATGACAATGGGAATGTATATATTGTATGGCAGGATGACCGGAACAGGGCCGGAATTTATGAGGTATACTTTAGATCCCTTCAGGTACAATTCAATAAGCCCACAGACTTTATCGTGTATTACCAGACACCAGAATTGCGCCTCAATACCGGAGTCTCCGCAGGAATATTTCGTGCAATCAATCCGGTGATATTCACAGATAAGGGTGGCTATGTTTATGTAGTATGGCAGGATAACAGGAATATACCTGAAGAAGAGGTATACCCTGGGATCTACTTTAATGTATCAAAAAACCATGGGGTGAAGTGGGAGACAGACGCGCTTCGTATAGACAGGGCACCTGTCGGGGGAAATATACAATTCTCGCCTCCTGTGATCAGTAGTGATGTTCAAGGGCACATCTATGTGGCATGGATGGACAATGCAGGGCGGGCAGCCAGGGGGGAACAATTTGCCGGAGATGGAACAAGTGATGTCTATTTTAACCGCTCAAGTAATTACGGGACCACATGGGATGATGAGGATAAGCGTATAGACACAACAGGGGGGGATAGGATTGAAACGAGAGATGTCGCCATTGCAAACAATAATAAGGGGATTATAGGTATAGTGTGGGCAAGCAATTTAGAGGCTACAACAAAGGGGGTTAGTACTAATTACAATATATATTTTAATCATTCCGAAGACTTTGGGCGCACTTTTCCCGACTCAGAATCTAACATCCGTATAGATACAGGGGTCCCACCAGGTGAAACAAATGCTTTCTCTCCCGCAGCCCAGGTAGACAACTTAGGAGATATATTTGTGACATGGTTAGATAAACGTCCTCAGGATTCTAATATATATTTCAACTTTTCAATCGAAAAAGGTAGGGAAAACACTTGGCAGGAAAATGATATACGACTTGATTATTTAACACCTCCTGGTGACTCTATCAATCCTGTAATGTCTATCGACAACATTGGCCATGTCTATGTTGTCTGGCAGGATACCAAAAGTTCGCTCGCTAAAGACAATTATAATATATACTTTATTAGCGGCTTTCTTGATATAGGGAGTCTACTGATAGCAGGACAACGACTCGGCGAGGCATGTTTTATAGCCACTGCAGCATACGGTAGTCCCCTTGAGCGGCATGTAGAGCTACTGAGGGAGTTTAGAGACAGGTATCTCTTAACGAATAAGATGGGCCGATGGTTTGTGTCTACCTATTATCGTCTGAGCCCGCCAGCAGCCTGGTTCTTACTGGAACACAGTTATTTAAGGGCTGTTGTCAGAGTGGCGCTCCTGCCGGCTGTTTGGATAGCTATGGTATCTCTGCATACTACGCCATTACAGAAGATTGTATTGATACTTCCCATTTTGCTGATTATTGGAACCGCCATCTTTACCATTGTAAGGCAAAAGCGATCATTGTAATCCCCCCTTACCCCCCTTTAATAAAGGGGGGATGGGGGGATTAAGGGCTGCCTTAAGCATCTCCCTTGCCTCTTTATAATCCGGTTTAATCTTGAGTGAAGACCTGTATGCCCCGGCAGCAAGACCATACTTACCTGCCTTATAGTAGAGATTTCCAAGGTTAAAATAGGCCTTCTCATACCCCGGATCAAGCTCTACCGCCTTCTTAAAAACTGACTCAGCCTTATCTGTCTGTCCCCTGTCTGTTAAGGCAACGCCGAGATTGTTGTATACAAAGGAATGACGTTGATCCAGAGAGATGGCCTTCTCATAGGCTTGGATAGCCTTATCCAGATCACCGGTCTTCCTGTATAAAATACCGAGGTTGTAGTAGGCACGAAAATATTGCGGATTGATCTTCAGACACTCTTCATACGAATCCCTCGCCAGATCCAGACTGTTTTGAAGTTGATACACGACACCGGCATTATAGTATGCCAGGTAGTAGAGTGGATGAAGCTCCAGGGTCCTTTGGAATTCAGCTATCGCTAGATCATATTCTCCCCTCCCTATGTAGGCAAGCCCTAAATTATCATGAACCCTTGCAGAGTTCGGGGACTTATTTGCCGCATCTCTCCAGAGCGCATAGTCATCCTTCCAGACCCTGTTGCGCTGGATGGTCATGATTGAAAGGAGGGATATCAGAATAAGTAAAAGTGGCGTCGATGCCTGTCGAGGCAACTTTCCTACGCAGATCCCGGCAAAGAGTGGAAAACCAATGCCTGCCAGATATCCCCTGTTTTCCTGTAATATCGCATTCAGCGGGAGAAGTGTCGTCGGCAGAAGAGTGATAAAAAACCAGAGGAGAAAAAAGGATAAGACCTTCCACTCCCCCCCTCTTTTAAAGAGCAGATAAGCGGTTGTCACAATGAAGAGAAGCGCTACTATAGAGATAATCAGACTCACGTCATAGATTGAATTAGATGTGGCGATATCATGCTCAATGCTAAGACCGAGGGGAAGGATCATAAGCTGCATATACTTAAGGAGCACTTTGGATTGTGTCAGCAAGTTTGTATAAAAATCACGCGTCCCGCCTGATAGACCAATGCCACCATAAACCCGAAAACGATAGATGAGGTAGGGGACAGCGCCAAGAAGAATATACGGTAAGTATGAAAGATGGTAGCAACGTCGGGTAGCAGATTTCGGAGTAGAACGATAGAAATACATATCATATAAAACCAACATTACCGGGAGGGTAATGGCAATCTCCTTAGTGAGCATGGCAAGGAGGAAGGCGAGGAGTGAAGCAAGATAATAGGGTGTAGACATAGGACGCAGGCTAAAGCCTGCGGCTACATTCCTGAATAGGATCCAGCAATAAAAAGATAACAGATAAAAAAACGAGCACATCACGCTGGAGCGTGCCGTGATATAGTTCACCACCTCTGAGTTAAAGGGATGGACCGCAAAGATGAACGCTACAGCGAGGGCAGTAAAAGTAGCAGGTAGCCCGCTGCTACCCAACATAGCTTCCAGTATCAAAAATACCAGAAACGCCGACCCGGTGTGAAACCCCAGGTTCACCAGATGATACCCCACAGGATTCAGGTCGCTGATGGCATAGTTCAGTGCGTAGGATGTTACAAGCAGCGGCCGGTAATGACCGGTAAACATCTTCTCAAAACTGGAATATTGTGATGACTTAAAGAAGGTGGGAATATTGGAGAGATCTCTGATATAGGGATTGGTTACAATATAGTGCTGATCATCAAAGTGAAAGGAGTTATAAAAAGAATTGGCATATACAGCAACCGATAGAGCCGTTATTAATAAAAATATCCTAAGATGTGCACCCAATAGCGCCCAACCTGGCATCTAACTTTGCATCCAACTTGACAGTCACATCTGCGTATGGTTTACGGGCCTTAAGTATCAGGCCTATCCCAAATGGCGCCCACCGGAAGAGTGAATCAAACTTAAAGACCATACTCAGCGCTTTTATCAGTAACTGACGATTGCTGGTATCGGGCGGTTTGATCGCATCTTCAGATACGCCATGAGATGTCTTTCTCCTGACATAGGGGAGGTATAGAAACTGATGATATAACCTTACAAAGGGGAAACCCCAGTACCTCACATCCTCCACAATAAATCCCTTCTTCTCAAAGAGGTCCAACAGATCTTCTTTGGTATATCTCCTCAGGTGTCCTGCCCATTCATCGCTAAAATCCCATAAGGCCGGGGTCGCAGGGACTGAAACAACACAAACACCTCCGGGTCTTAACACCCTATAGAACTCCATAACGGCCCGGATATCATCTCTCACATGTTCTAAGACCTCCCCTGAGACGATCACATCAAAGGTCTTATCGGGATAAGGGATATCCACGACACTCCCATGCCTTATATGGCCGATGTGGGATAGACCAGAAGCCTTCACCCTGCTGCGCAGCATCTCTACAAATTCATTGGATTGTTCTATGCCGTGAACCATACAGTCAAATCTTCCGAGCTTAAAGAGGAGACTTCCGCTCCCGCAGCCGGCATCTAATACCAGACTCCCGCTCTGCAGGTTAGCTCTGAGAAGCTTCAGCATCAGAGACTCCCTGTATTCGTGTCGCGGGCCGCCTATCTCACCTGTGCCCCAGTGTATACGAGGATCCGCCTCCATTCTCTCACCACTCGATCTCGCCATAGGCCTTCTTATAAAATCTCTTGAAGTCTTCAGACTTAACCTTTTTCCACCACCATTCATTCGCGCTATACCATCTGACGGTATTCCGTATGGCATCTTCAAATCCGTACTGATGCTTAAAACCCAATGACTTAAGCTTTGATGAGTCTATCGAATAACGCCGGTCATGACCGGGTCTGTCCTTGATATATCTAATCAAATCTCCAGGCTTGCCAAGTTCTCTTAATATAATCTCCGTAATCTCTATATTGGTTCGTTCCGTTCCCCCACCGATATTGTAGACCTCGCCATCTCTCCCCTGATGAAGGACCAGATCAATCGCCGCACAGTTATCGCTCACATAGATCCAATCACGTACATTCAAGCCATCCCCGTAAAGCGGAAGCGGCTTATCCTCCAGCGCATTAGTAATAAAAAGGGGTATCAGTTTCTCCGGATACTGATAAGGACCAAAATTGTTGGAGCTCCGTGTAATGATCACCGGGAGATGAAAGGTCTTCCAGTAAGAGTGGACCAGCATATCCGCACCAGCCTTTGAGGCGGAGTACGGACTGCTCGGCGTCAGCGGACTCTCTTCTGTAAAAGACCCTCCCTCGATACTCCCGTAAACCTCATCCGTCGATATCTGGAGGTAACGTTTAATCCCCTGGGCCTTAACCGCCTCCAGTAATACATAAGTACCATAGATATCCGTCTGTATAAAGCTCCCGGGTTCCAGGATTGAGCGGTCTACGTGGGTCTCAGCGGCAAAATTGATGATCGCATCAACACCCTCTGCCGCATCAGAGACCGCCTTTACATCACAGATATCCCCCCTGAGAAACCGGTAGTTTGAGTGTCCTTCGATATCCTTAAGGTTATCGAGATTTCCTGCATAGGTCAGTTTATCAAGGTTCGTAATAGGGTAATCCGGATATTTATGGATCATATGCCTGATAAAGTTGCTGCCGATAAACCCAGCACCACCGGTTATTAGTAATTTCATTCTACCCTCCCCTTGTCACATATCTGGGCCATTTATACGGTACTTCCTCACTATTCCAGGGATACCTGTACTCATCAGGATTATCATATCGATACGGACGGGTAGGTACATTGATAATCCTTGCCTCATCGCACTCATAGGCTGTGAATCCATGCATAACACCTGCAGGGATCTGGAGAAGGATATTCCCATCCCCTTTAGAGGGCGGAGCCTCTAAGAAAAATTCCTGAGAGACCCCATACGTAGGCGACCCCTCCCTCAAATCACACAGTACAACCAGGGCCTTGCCGTAAACACAGATAAAGTTATCGGTCTGCTCCTTATGATAGTGCCATCCCTTGACAACCCCCCTGATGCAGCCAGTGATGTAGACCTGGCCAAAGTTCAAAAAGACCTCGTCATCGCACCGCAGCATCTCCATCAGAAAACCACGGTCATCTGGAAGAAGCTTGAGTTTTTTTATTCTGACGTCATGGATCATAGAAAACCATTCATAGTGCCTGTCATTCTGAGCGGAGCGAACGTTCTGCTTTCAGGGGACACCATACTTAATTCAACTGGAATAAAGTATGGTGTCCCCACTGGCTCTACGGATGAGACAGTCTACGTGACTACCCTGCCGTCCAATCCTGGAACCGGCTCAATGTTCATAGCCGCGAGGACAGTCGGCATTACGTCCACTATGTTCACCCCCTCCCCTCCCTCCTCAAAGGGGAGCACATCCTCTCTTCCCTCCCCCTCCTCAAGCGGGGAGGACATTATGGTAGCTCTTTTACTTGTAAAGAAGAGCGCGTCGTTCTGGGTATGCATCCCTGTAAAGATACTCTTCCCTCCTGTTACGGCACTCCTATTGATCGCCCCCTTCAGATCAAATCCATAATTGGAGAGAACAACGATATCAGGGGCAGAATCAAACTCCGGGCCGTTGAAGATCTCCTCTTTATAATAGACCTTCTTCACCACAGCCTCGCCATCTACCCGAAGATCAGCCAACCTTGCCTTGATCTCTTCCCGAAGTGCATCATACTCTTCGCCGGGATTCACACACCCTTTTGGATATTTGCCTTTGAGATTGATGTAGATCCTCGCAGGGTCGAGATTAAAGGCCCTCGTCCCTTCACTGATATCCCTGTAAGATTCAGGGGGGGTCTTATCGAATCGAAGATACCCCTCCTGTTCAAGCCATTTGTTGATATAGACCTCTTTCTTGATATGGGTAAACCCATGATCTGATACCATGAATACAGCAGTCTCCTTATCGACCCTCGCATAGAGCTCTCCAATGATCCTGTCGATCCATTTGTATATCTCGATAAAAAATCCGTGATAGGGGTGCGCCGAATTATCCGAGGCCGCCCAGAGAAAATGATGCAGTCTGTCCGTCTCAGCGATCGTCGCAATGAAAAGGTCCCACTCCTCCTTTTCAATAAGATGCAGAAGGGCCTCTTCCCTCTTTCTTAAGGTTACTCTTAAATCCTCGGCAAACAGGTCCATAGATTCCCTTGCCTTGTTGGCATCCACATCGAGCCGGTATCCCATCTGCTCTAATAGGGGAACAAAGGACTGCGGATAGGTGGCCTTTTTCAGGTCGATCGCCACAAACCCGGATATCAGGATACCGTTTAGCTCCCGTGCAGGATAGGTGGAAGGGACATTAACCACAATCGACCGTTTTCCAGATTTGCCGATAAACTCCCACAAGGTCTCAGCCTTGACGAACTTAAAGTCCGGAAAGAATATCTCATAGGTCCTGGGCCGCAGGTCCATGAATCCATAGATGCCATGCCTCCCTGGATTAACCCCTGTCATAAAGGTCGTCCAGGCAACAGAGGATACCTCTGGAAGGGATGTCGTCATACGGCTTAGCGTACCTGTCCTGATCAGCGCTGCCGTATTGGGCATGATCCCCTCTTCCACAAACCTCTTCATCAAGGTATAGGGGACACCGTCAAGGCCGATAATCAAGGCCCGCCTATGCCTTTTGTGACCACTGAACAATTTTCCAAGTAGTGCCATACCGTTAACCCTCGTCCTTGAAGCCTGATAAATCAGGCAACTACACCAGCTCTACGATGCTCTGGTCTCCGATGATAAACTTCTGTGTCTTCGGCCTCGAGTGACACTTGACAATCTCGGCCTCCCTCCCCAGGAGACTCCTCTCAATCCGGATATCTGCATCAATGATCTTACACTTCTCGAGGATAATACTATACTCCACTTCGCTATTCTTGATATGACAGTCATAGTCTATAGAGGTAAAGGGGCCTATATAACTATTTTCGATGATTGTATTCTCCCCGATGATCACCGGCCCTCTGATGCTGCTCCTGATAATCTTTGCCCCCTTTCCGATGATCACCTTCCCTGCAATATCAGAAGCATCGTCTACACTCCCGTTGATAACCGGCTCGTGGTCTCCAATGATCCTGTCCAAGGTCAGCCTGTTTGCTTCAAGCAGATCTTCAGGTTTTCCAGTATCCTTCCACCATCCAGTGATCTCTGAATAGCCCACCCTGTATCCCTTCCTGATCAGATAGTGATGGGCATCGGATATCTCAAGCTCACCCCTGGGACTCGGCTTTATATTGTTGACCGCCTCAAAAATCGAAGAATCATACAGATATATCCCTGTAACCGCATATTGACTCCTGGGCTTCTTTGGCTTCTCCTCAACCCCGATGATCTTACCATCCCTAATCTCTGCCACACCAAACCGTTCCGGATCGTGAACCTTCGACAGGACCAGATGACAATTAGAACCATCTCTCAAAAAGTCCTCTATAAACCGCTTAATCCCCCCTACCACGACATTATCGCCCAAATAGAAGACGAAGGAATCCCCGCCAATAAAGTCCTGCGACACCTTGACCACATGGGCAAGCCCCATCGGCGACTCCTGGAGGATGTAAGCAAACCGGACATCCCAGTGGCTCCCGCTGCCCAGGGCATTCCTGATCTCATTCCCGGTGTCCGGATTGTAGACAATCCCGATATCCTTAATCCCTGCCCCAGCCACTGCCTCTATGGCATAGTGGATCATCGGCTTATTGGCAATAGGGATCAGGTGTTTATTGCTCGTGTGGGTAATCGGCCTGAGCCTCGTCCCCTTCCCGCCGCTTGTAATCAATGCCTTCATATCCGTCTCCCCCTCTTTAATTCACTTTTCTATTTTATGAAGCAATTGTTTGCATCATATCAAAGAGACTATAGTTTATCAACGGGAGTTATCCCCCGCTACTCCATGTGCACCAGTTTATCCTCCCCAATCCCACATTCCTGAAACAGGTTCCCCACGTCCTGTATTGCAATAGGTTCTGTAACAATAACCCTGTCAAACGACAATTGCGGAATGGAACTCACAGGTAATATCATATAACCAAGAAAAGGTCTTCCTGCACGTGACTCATCCACGACACCAGCCAGCTTGATCCCAACCTCCTGAAGAGCCAGATAGGCCACTTCTGCGATATCTCCTCCGCCATAAATGACAACGGTCCCCACACCTTCTTTGGCAAGCTCCCGCAGCCTCTCACGTATCTGAATACGCACCTTCCTGACATACTGGTATGACCGCTGGATATAGTGGTAGGTTAACCGCGTCTTCTCAGTAATCCCCTGCGGGGTTATGAGATATCCAAGTCTGTTCTTCTCAAGATATATCACCTCCACATACCCCTTCTGGACCAAACGCTTAATATAAAAGTTGGCCAAACCGAGGGCAATTCCTACCTTGTGACTCAACTCCCGCTGCGTCACCTGACCATTGCTGGAAAGCTCTTCTAAGATTTCAAGTGTCTTTAATGATTTGTCGTCCATGATGCCATTCTCCGCAGTTGCCCCATTTATGGGGCCATCATCATCCATCCATCTTGCCCAATGAATTGGGCAATTACTGCCCATGCCTTTTCAAAATATCTCTGTAGAATGCCATTTGTTCTGCAGCAATAACGGCCCAGTCGTACTCCTTTTCCACAAGGCTACGGGCCTCTGTAATCATCGTTGATCTCAACTCCATATCTCTCAGCAAACGAATTACCCCCTCTGCCAACCCCTTGGCATCCTGTGAAATCCAGGCATGCTGTCCGTGCCTCAGAGGGAGACCCTCTGCTCCGACAGATGTCGTTACCACCAGTGTCCTGCACGCCATTGCCTCAAGTACCTTCAGGTGCGTCCCTCCGCCAATCCGTAGTGGGACAATGGCCACAGAAGCACGTTTCACAAAAGGACGGATATCATCCACAAACCCAGTTAAAAAGACCTGCGGAATTTTCTCTGCCAGGAAACGGATTTTATCTGGAATGGCATCCCCCACCAAATAAAGCCGCACATCCGGCATCTTCTGTATAATCAACGGCATAATCTCTTTCAATAGAAAATTAGCGGCATTAAAGTTTGGAAAATGGCGCATCCAGCCCGTAAAAATAATGCTCTTGGGTTCCCGCTCTACATGTATAGCATCGTAGTAAGCCACATCGACTCCATTCGGAATCACAGCGATATTCAGGTTTGGATTCCAGGAGCACAGGCATACCGCTTCCTCCTTCGACACCACAATCGCATTCTGAACTCTTCGCGCTGAAGCTGCCTCATACTCGCGTGTAAGGTGTGCCTCTCTGCGCCAGAACCAGCGCCAAAATCCCTTGCTCGCTTCTGAGCGCTTGAACAAACGCTGATGCAGGACCTCATGTTCCACCCATAAAACATTCCCGTTAATATCCTCCAGTCTACCCAGTACATAGGGAAGCGTCTGAACATGTTCGACCTGAATAAGATCAAATCTCTCCTCGGAAAGGACCCTGTTCAACATCCGGTCGAGTGCCGGATACGCCTTCAAAGCCATCTCTGCAGGCATCCCCATTCCCATCGAGACTAAACACCGAAGACGATGCAGAAGGCTATGTATCCCTCTCTCTGCGAGTGGCACAGTCTCCACTCGCTTACAGAACTTTTCTAATTCAGGGACAAATCTTTTCTCGTCAGCCGTAACTAATGAAAGCAGTGTAATGCTATATTCCTTTGAGAGCTGCTTGATCAGGTTATAAACCCTAATCTTCCCACCGGCCCTCAGGGGATATGGGAATGACATGGTTATGATAAGGAGCTTAGTCACAATGCCATCTTATCCGGGACGCCGTAGAGGAAACATACCTTAAATTCTCTCCTGAAACTTGCCAGGGAATCCCCACCCCTGTTCCCGAAGACTGGGAAAAATGGGATTTGAATCATAACATCCGTCATATTCTGAGCACTGACTCCTATTTTGACAATATCCCTATGCCAATAGTAGAACTTCCAGGTTGCGTATAGATTAAAAACATTATTTTTGCTATAAGTAAAAAAAACTTTTACCGGTTTGCCTGGGGCCTAACAAAAAATGTGATTTTTTATCAAGCAGAGCATTCAGATTCAATGTCCGCTCAAGATAAGGATGCTTATTTTCCTGATAATATGGTGTCATGTCTGTCGTCATTTATAATAATAAGTGACGATATATATGCCAATAAGCAATGGCGTGAAATTAGGCCTCATTGGCATCATTTTAGGCTAAAGCCTAATACCCAGCATGGAGCTTGGAGCGGGATACGCGATACATCTAGTTACCTTTGCCCCTCAGGTAGTTGCCCAATTTATCGGGCTTCCCCGCCTCCATCCCGCACAAAAACCTGTGTAATTACTTCCCGCGCAATCTACGTATAATCTTAGCAGCATGAGGCTTATCAACGTGTTCCGCCTTCTCCAACCCTATGGCACGCCCATTGCTCTCCTAATATCCACATGATGAACAAGAAACAAATAGACAACATGTCTAAGCTTTGTTATGATATCATCAAGTTGATGATAGGCCTTCCAGTTTTGGGAAATGTTCTTTCTGATAAATTTTCCTTTAAGACCCTGTGGATAGGAGTTGTAATTGCTCTTATACTCCTTGTCGTTGGATTTTTGTTGGATAGATTGGAGGTAAATGAAAATGTCAGACATTGAAATATACTTTACTTTCTTGCTAATAGTAAGCCTTATTGCTCTCTTCCTTGTCATAAGATACCAGCGCAAGTTGCATAAAAAATAATACCGCCTGTAGTTGCCCAATTCATTGCGCTTCCCGATGCATTAAGCATGGCGCCCATGGGTTGCCCCCCGGGATGCCAAGCTCACCGGACCCTTTTCTCCCTTGAGCAACATCTCATACACCTTCATCCTCTCCCTCGCCACCTTGTCCCACGTATAAAACTCTTCCACCACTTCCCTACCACGTTTGCTAAAATATTCACGCGCACCTTGATCATGCAGAAGCGACCTGACCCCTTCTGGAAATCCCTTTAGATCTGAAACAAGTAGATAATCTTTCCATGGCTTTCTTAGCCCTCTTGCCCCAACCTCGGTCGTCACAACAGGGAGGCCCGAAGCCAGATACTCCAGCATCTTCAAATGCATCCCGCCGCCGCTGCTCATCGAATTTATGGCCACATCCGCTGCAGTAAAATATTTAACCGGATCTTCAACAAACCCTGTAAACAAAACATTGCGGTGTGAAACACCCTTAAATGCCTCGCCAACCCTTCCCACAATCAGAAAAACTACATTATCATCCATCTGTGAGGCCATATCTAAGATAGACCTTACCGCCTCGATGTTAGGACCATACAAAGCCCCTGAGAATACTACAACCCTTTTGTTAGAAAGGTCAAGACCTCTCTTCGCCTCAATCTTATCTTCCTCAGAATGAATACGATATTTCTCTGTATCAACACCCCAGGGAATACAAAAGACCTTCTCATCTTTCACACCATAAAGCTCTATAATCCTTTCACGATCCACATCAGAGACTGCGATCACAGCATCTGCCTTATGAAAGGCATCTCTTTCCTGACGGCCCATCTCATCTATTATCCAGGATTTGTAATAGGATCTGTTTCCATTAGAATTAATCCTCTCCCACAGGGTACCCTCCACGTTATGTGCTATAAACACAAGGGGCTTCACCCCCCTATTTATTTTGCACACATATTCTACCTGCCATGGTGCCTCAACCTGTATAATGTCACACTCCCTCATCTTCATACTTAAGATTCGAGGTTTTTCCCACGAGAGATACTTGCTGGCATAAATCTGTGGTACCCCAGACCCCTGTCGTGTAAGGAAACTAAATGGGATAATGGATGTTGTTGCAAAAGAATATTCCCTGAAATGAGTATTGATCACAATTTCCTCAGACCTCGGAAGGAATCTAATCGTATCTCTCCTGAACCCTGTTGTAAACAGAAAGATATCCCAATATCCAGATAGAGCCTCATTGGCATAATATACAGCATGATGCGCACCAGCCACTGGTGGACACACCCTAAACGGTGCCACATCAAGAAGTAGTTTTCTCATAGCTAATGCAACCACTCAGGCCCCTTATAAAATCTTTCTCTTCTAAAATCCCTCCACCCTGACCATAACGCCTTCAGGCTCTTCCTTTGATCTCTGCCCCTAAACAGAAGGAAGGCCGCCCGTCTGAAAAGGCCCTCATAATAAAAATACAAGATAAACCGTCTCCATTGAGACTCATCCATATACATCCGCATGAATAAGAGGCGGTTCCGTGTCATATAATAGGTATAAACAGGGCCGTTTATACTACCGACCGTATTTGAGACCTTGTGCCAGATCTTTGCATCCGGCATATACACTATCCTGAACCCACTTTCTCGAGCACGCATACAAAAATCGGTCTCCTCATAATATAGAAAGAACCTCTCGTCCAACAATCCCACTTTCTCTAATACTTCCCTCTTTATCATCATTGCGCACCCGCTCACATAATCTACATCCCTCATCCTGTCCCATTGGCCCCGTTCTACTTCGTGATAGCCTGTGTGATATGTCTTTCCATGTTTCATGTCAATCTCCCCGCCGACTCCCCACAGCCGCGATGAATCAGGATAACAATAAATCTTTGGACCTATAACCCCGATCCTCTTATCTGCCTCTCCTACTTTAACAAGTATATCCAGAAGATTAGGATCTACGATCGTGTCATTGTTCAGTAACAAAACATAGTCTGCGCCATATCGCAGGGCATACTGAAACCCCACATTATTCCCCCCTGCAAACCCGAGGTTTTCCTTATTCTCAAGGAAGATAATATCTTTAAACTTTTCCTTCAGCCTCGAAACAGAACCATCCGCTGAATCATT
>JAHFEQ010000118.1 GCA_023248395.1 Nitrospirota bacterium | reverse complement strand
CAATTCCATAGTTTAGCGATCCTCCCCAAAATCAAATCCCTTAATTATCCTATAGTTATACCCTGGCACTTTCATTGCGTATCTCTTCATTTATAATACGTGGAGAAATCGCAATGAAGGTGATATCAAATCAAAAGGGCTTCACACTCCTTGAGCTTCTGATAGCCCTCGTCATCCTGGCGGTAGGGCTTCTTGGCCTTGCAGGACTCCATATCGCTGCAATTAGAGGTAATGTAAGTGGCTTCAAGCTGAGTACTGCCTCCGCTATAGCACAACAAAGAATAGAGGAGTTAAAAACCCTGGACTCCTCTTCCGCAGCGTTAAGTGTTGGAGCCCATGCCAATGACGGGAGCGTTACTATTCAAGGTATTACCTATAATAGGAGTTATATCATACAAGATAATTCGCCTGTTACAGGTACCAGCACCATTACATTCACAGTGTTATATGTTGAGCCAGGAACTGGCACCGCACGCAGTACAGGACTTTTTACACGCATAGTGAAGGGGTAATGCAGATGAAGAGATATTGGCAAAATGGCTTTAGTATCGTCGAAGTCCTGATAGCAGTTTCCATCCTTAGTCTTGTCCTCGCGGGTCTCTATAATCTGTTTAACAGTCAGGTTCGCTCTTTTGAGGCACAGAGGGATGTATCGATCACACAGAGGGATATCAGGGCATCCCTCTCCCTTCTCGAAAGGGATATCAGGATGGCAGGTCTTGGGGTCCCTCGTGGGAATAATCCTGTAGCTGCATTGCAGGATGGCATAGCAGGAGATCCAGCCGCTCCTGACAGCATCAGCACAAACTTCAGCCCGGGCCCCATCTCCTATCTTACATCAAGCATAGTAGCGTCGCCTGGTACTGATAATCTGATATGGGTAGCTTCTGTCACAGATTTCAGGGTCGGAGATCCCATAAACATTATTAACAATGATGACAACAGCCTGATAGGGGCCTATATCGTCAATGCCGTTGACACAGTCAATGGACAACTCTCTTTAAATGCTGACCCTTCTGCAGCGGGTATCGATGTAGGAGATTTTGTGGCAAGAGATTTTAAAACAATAGCCTACAGTGTCGCCCTCAATGCCGGAACTGGCAGAAGGGAACTTATAAGAAACGACGGGACTGTCCAGTCTGTTATTATAGACGGTGTTGTTGACCTTCAACTCTCCTATATACTGGATGACGGTAGTGAACTATCTGCACCTGCTGATTTGTCTGATATAAGACTTGTCCGGATAGATATTACAGCACAGACAATAAAACAGGCAGCCCAATTGGGAGGACAACAGATCCCGAGGGAGATAGTAACGATAGTCCCAGTAAAAAATGTCAGACTGTGAGGTATATTATGAATAACTATTTACAAAATGAAAAGGGTACTGCACTTATAATTGCCATGATCTTTTTAGGACTGCTTACAACCATAGGGTTTTATGCAATCTTCAATTCCTCCACTGAACTTACAAGTTCTGCAAGATATAAGAGTGATAAAGAGGCGTTCTATGCCGCAGAGGGGGCGATCGAATATGTCAAGGGGGATGGCTACTATTTTACCACTAAGACCACTATGAACTTTCCTGATGCTGCACACCCAACAGTTGCAGCTCAAGACCTTTCAGCGGCTGGAACTGATGCTACCGGTGCTGTAACCTTTACAACCTCAGGTAATCCTCCCCCCGGTTATGGATTTAGCGCCAAAGATACCATGGCAAGCTACTTTGTCATCAATGCCACCGGCACCTCCCAGGCAGGGGTACAAAACATCCAGGAGGAAGGGATCGCAAAGATTTTGCCTAAATCATGAGTAGTCATTAGGAGGATTCTTACATGAAAAAATTATTGATAACCTTACTTATCCTGGCAGTGATTCCTGTTGCTGCTTATGCGGATGACACAGAGATCTACGGGATAACTACCACTCAGATCAAACCGAATGTCCTGATCATCTTTGATAATTCCGGGAGCATGAACGATGAGATACGAAGCGCTATCGGGTATGATCCATCGGTAACGTATCCAGTAGCCAATGCTTGCGGCGGTGGTGGAAATGTTGCGTGTAGTACAACATCTGTTTATAGGTGGCGTGGTGTTGAGAAGATATGGCAAAGCCATTCCACAATGTCCAGTGTCCAGTCCCACTGCTCTACAGCCTACAATACACTCTCTACCCAGGGAACATATACCGGCACCCTCTCAACAGCCGGATATTGCAGGACATCATCAGGCACATTTGCAAACGGAAATTACGTAAACTTCCTTGTAAGTAATTCGGGAGGTACAGACCCCTCGACACCGAAGATAGATATCGCAAAGAGGGTCGTTAAAGATCTGGTGAGCTCAACAGATTCAGTAAACTTCGGTCTTATGGTATTTAATACCTCTCAGGGTGGATATCTGTTGCGTCCTATTGCTGACATGTCCGCAGGGACAAATCGTCAGGATCTTATAAATGCGATAGGAGATGAAAATAGTGGTATAGTAGCAAGTACATGGACACCCCTTGCAGAGACGCTCTATGAAGCCATGCGTTACTATCATGGAGAGTCAAGCGCCTTTAATGCTGGCACCAGCTATACCTCCCCCATCCAGTACGCCTGTCAGAAGAACTATGTCATCATCATGACCGATGGCATGTCTACAGAAGACAGAAGCCCTCTATTACAGACGATATGCAATAATGGGGACTGCGATGGCGATGGCTATGAACCTACCGGAGACCCAAGGAAGCAATACGCCTATCAGGGCTCTGATTATCTGGATGATGTGGCAAAGTACC
>JAHFEQ010000117.1 GCA_023248395.1 Nitrospirota bacterium | reverse complement strand
TGAGCCCGCATGAAAATGATAAGTTTGATCCCATAGGGATTTCTGACAGTACAGGGATCAGCCGTGATACCCTCTTTCTAATTGCCCTTACCCAGTCCTCACTCAATGCGATTCGTGTCTACACCCATCAGGATCGGATAATACCCTACTTTACAATTGATAGATATTTCATAGGATTTAGCGTCAAAGTCCCTTTCTGAAGTCCTCTCAGTAAAAAAAAGATGTAATTGACGAATCTAAGGGTTGTATGTTTAAATGAATCAGTCTGTCTGTATTGCAAAATACAGTAAAAGGAGGACTTATGAAAGTGACTCAAGAACAGGTATTAGATGCCCTGAGGTTTGTTATGGACCCCGACCTCAAAAGGGATGTAGTCTCCCTGGGTTTTATCAAGGATTTGAAGATAGAAGGTGGACAGGTCTACTTTACCCTGGAGCTGACGACTCCCGCTTGTCCTCTGAAGGAACAATTAAAAACTGCTGCTGAAGAGGCTGTAAGACGCATAAAGGGGATCAGCGAGGTTCACGTGGAGGTTACGTCAAAGGTCTCTACTCACCGGACTCAGGTGGAGGGTGAAATACTGCCAGGGGTTAGGAACATTGTCGCTATAGCGAGTGGCAAGGGTGGGGTTGGAAAATCCACAGTATGCGTAAGCCTTGCTGTTGCACTGGCCAGGACAGGGGCTAAGGTCGGGCTGCTGGATACGGATATCTATGGACCAAGCATTCCTATTATGATGGGTGTTAAGGAACAACCTGAGATGATTGAACAAAGGCTTATTCCCATATCAAAATATGGAGTTAAACTGATGTCTATCGGATTTCTGATAGATGAAGAGACTCCATTAATATGGAGGGGGCCTATGGTCATGAAGGCGGTAGAGCAGCTTCTTACAGATGTAGAGTGGGGTGAGCTTGACTATCTTATGATTGACCTTCCTCCGGGAACGGGTGATGTCCAGTTGACCCTTGCCCAGAAAGTACCCCTGACAGGGGCTGTTATTGTAACCACTCCCCAGGATGTGGCCCTTTTGGATGTGGTGAGAGGGATATCGATGTTTAAGAAACTCAATGTCCCTATCCTGGGTATTATAGAAAATATGAGCTTTTTCCAATGCCCGCACTGTGGTGAAAAATCAGACATATTCAGCCATGGTGGAGGAGAGGCTGCATCAAGAAAACTGGAAGTCCCCTTCTTAGGAGAGGTTCCCATAGACCTGAAGACAAGGACTGGCGGGGACACTGGAAGACCTGTCTTAATCGATGCCCCAGATTCTAATCAAAGCAAGATATTTATGGAGATTGCCGGGCAAATGGCGGCGAGGATAAGTTCCCTAAAGGTCCCCTCTCCCCAATGGGGAGAGGGATAGGGTGAGGGGCACAAGATGGATTACACCATCTTGGAAATTCTTTCTAACCTTTTGTTTGCTACATCCCACTTGATATTTTTCATGAAGGTATCAAGATAGGGTGGTCTTTTTACACCAAAGTCAATGGTGTACGCATGTTCATATACGTCCATAACGAGGAGCGGCCAGGCCATGGCAGGGAAGTTGAAGTGATGGGCATCTGCTCCATAGTTGTGGAGCTTTCCGTCATAGAGGCTATAGGTCAATACGACCCATCCCCTGACTGCCATACCACAGGCCTTAAAGTCTTCTACCCACTTTTCGATAGAACCAAAGTCTCTCTTGATCAGGTCAGCGATTTGACCCGTTGGGCTTCCACCACCACCGCCCAGATTTTCGAAGTATAACTCATGTAGTACCACTCCGTTTAAGGCAAATGTTTCATCTGCTTTGAGGCCGCGATATTCACTATAGATCTGATTGGCCTTTGAGCGGTCTGCTGTCTTTAACTTATCCTCAATCTCATTTAGTTTGTTCACATAACCTGCATAAAGGATATCTCTGTGCTGCGAGATCTGGTTATCGGACAGCCCATCTAAACCTTTTAACTCAAACGTTCTTGTTTCGTGTGACATATTATTGCCCTCCTTTTTATAGTTGATTGCAAAGATTATAAGGGGGATTACAGTGAGTTATAGATTTATAATCTCTGTAATCTTTATTAAAATCTCCGTAATCATGATTAATACAACCTCACTTTGTATTTATATCTTTCAGGACTACTCTGCTCTAAACAATCCGGGCAGACGCCTTTAAACCCCACACAATGATTTGTGATCTTAAATCCTGTTGCAGCTGCAACCCTCTCTTCAAGACTCTGCAACACGATCCCATCTAAGTCCATAATCTTTCCACAACGTTGGCATGTTATATGGTAATGAAGAATCGTGTTACCATCAAAACGACACTCATCCCCCTCGCAGGAGATCTCCGAGACCTCTCCCATTGACTGTAAGAGTTTTATATTCCGGTAGACAGTCCCCAGACTTATATTTGGGATTTCTTTTCTGACCTCTGTGTAGACCCATTCTGCAGATGGGTGGGATTTCGTTCGTTTTAGTAGATTCAGTATGACCTCTCTTTGTTTAGACCTACGACGCATCTCAATGATTAATCAGCCAGGGTTTATCTTTTACGGACATATACTTTATAGACACCGTCTTCTTCCAAAAGGCCTATATATTCATTCCTGGTAGAATTACACCATGCAGGCATATCTTTTTTGATACCTGCATCGTTAGAAAGCACCTCAAGTACCTCACCACTCTTCATCTCTTTTATCCTTTTAGATGTTAGGATGATAGGCATAGGACAGAGCTGGCCTAGGGTGTTTACTGTAACATCAATCTGTTCTGGTATTCCCATAAACTCTCCCTGAAATAATATCAGTAATAATTAC
>JAHFEQ010000082.1 GCA_023248395.1 Nitrospirota bacterium | reverse complement strand
ATATCTCTTCCTGGGCATTGTAGCAGAGCCTCATCGCATACTTGTGCCGCAGATTAAGAAGATCCCCTGACTCGGTAAAACGGATCGCCACAGCATTGGGGAGAAGGTACATGGCAAACTCTATCAACGGAGGGCATGATAGATAGCTGGGCGGTATCGGGGGGCAGGAATTGGTTTTCCAGCCTGACGGGCAGATTCTATCCACGCTTCCTTAGCAATTTCCACTTGTGATAGGGCTTCCTCCGGTGTCTCACCAAAGGCAGAGCAATACTCTAAATCGGGAATATCTGCGATATACCCACTGTCTTCCTCGCTGTAAAATATATTAATGTGATAATCCTTCATTGCTCATCCTCCAGTCTAAGATTATATTTTTCCACTAACTTTAATAATTGACGAATTTGATAAGGCTTGGCTTCCCCTTTCACCTCTTGCAAATTGAGCAACTCTGGAATATCGGCATGCATAAAAACATGATGGCTTCCCCTCACATTTTTTACCTGAAAACCAAAACCATTAATAAGATTTATCATATCCTTGAAGGAAACATTTTGCAATGCCCCTAAGGTAATCCGTATAAGTAACTTTTTACGATTCATATTCCTTTTGATTATTACATCACCAATTGATTTTCCTTATTAGTTCACACTGAAAAATGACTTTTTTGAAAAAGCCTATGATTTCTGAGGATAATCAATATTCTGTTGATTCTTTTTTATCTTTTTCTTCGATGCTCAACATGTCTTTTCCACAGGATTTAACCGGTATCCAACATCCATTTCTTAGTATTCCAGGCAATGACCGCCCAGGAGACGTTCATCTGATCTCCTATAAAACCTTTATATCGACACCGACTCATACGGTGATCCGTTTTCAAATGACTGATAATGGCCTCAATCCCGGCTCTTTTTGCACTCAGGCGTTTAAACCAGGCAGACCTTTCCTCAGGGGGCTTATATCTTCCTCGAGCTGGGATCGCCACACGCTCTACCTGTCCAAGCTCCTGAGGCGCTCCTTCCTCTCTCAAATGATATCCTCGATCCGCTCCAAGGCCCCAAGGCAGACGACCAAATACTTTCTCCCAGCTCCTAAGGGCATCGGCAAGCGTCTTGCCATCTTGTCTATTGTCTCTATATTCCTGATGTCCCACGACATAGCCATGGCGATCCACCCAAAGAGATACCTTCGAGCCATACTCGTTCGGCTTCGAACGCTTCCCTTTACGAATGCAAGTCACCTGAGGTTCATGCATACTGTAGAGTTTCCTCCCCTGAGGAAGTTCCTGATATCGTGCAATCGTCTGATCGATCACCTGCAACAATTTCATGGACTCAGAGCGTACGGCTTTTTCTATCGCTTCTACCTTTCGAGAAATCTTCCCCTTCCCAGATTGTCTGAGTCGTTTTATTACCGGACCCACCTGCTCGATTATCTGCGGAACATGCTTAAGCGTGTGCCGTGCATATTCAACCAACTGATACGCACCATCTCGAACCCTCTCCGCACGATCACGGCCCAGCTTATTGATGTTTACCAAAACCTTCTGACTGACTCGTGTAAAGCTGCGAAGCCCACGAGGGGCCTCGACACCAAGAGCCGCAAGTTTTTGAATCCCCCTCATCACCCGGATACGCCCCCTTTGCAACAGCCCGGTTTCTGTGGGGTAAGCCATGTGTTTTTCCATGGCCGTGGTGTCCGTCAGCATCATACGATGAGTCATCTTATGTCCCTGGACCAGCTGATCCCGGAGGATGGCCTCAATGAAGTTTGTCCCTTTAACACCCATGCGCCTTCTGAACTTGCACGGGGTCGAGGCTTCAACAATCTCGCTCCGCTCAGGAGACACCCCGCAGAAGGCCATCCAGTAGACGTTCTCATGAAGGCCGGCGACCACCCCTTCATCCGACAGATTGTATCGATGTTTGAGAATCATCAAACCGACCATCAGGCGAGTCGATTTGGGACGACGTCCACAGATCGAATAATACTTGCGAAGCTCCTCCATGATCCTGTCCCAGTCTATCCGTTGGGCCAGTTGGAAGCGATTCATGGCTGGAATCCAAAAATTGATGCAAGCTCCATTCAAATATGCTATGCTGATGATACGTTTCACGGGCCATAGAGTGCCCTCCCTGTTTATTACATCGCAAAAATATTACAGGGATTATACTCTATGGCCTTTATTTTTCAAGGGAAAAAGACCCTGTTTTTCAGTGTGAACTTATTAAGAAATTGTTTTTCTGAGGATATAGTAGCCAAAATGTGTTTTTTGGTCAACGAGAAAAATTCAGGTGTTCTTTCTTAGGAGCAGCTTCCTTCTTACTTTTTTAAAGACAAATAATCCCGTTATGAGGATTATCAAAGACGCTGGGATATACGGATAGGCTATTCCAATGACCAGTGGTGTCAGGGCCAGTCTTGTTGTTAACCGTAATGTCTCGTGCCTGGAGATATAGTCAGCAATAGGTGGGGATACCTTATAATACAAGCTCATAATCCTTATGCATCTGTCCCTTGATAGTGCCCTGTTTCATGTGCGCCTCTCCTGGCATAGCATCATTTCATATGGCCTTCACCCTCAATCTACCACAGGCTGTTGAATAAGGCTCCATGGTATCCTTTTGGCTTCTGCCATGAGTTATGCAAGGGGATATATAACAGGCGTCATCCGGAGAGGACAGATTACTATCGGATTATCGAAAGCAGCTTCGAGGAGTTTGAGAGGAGTTATCCTGACCAGTTTGAAGAGAAATACGGCTACACCCAGGATATTACGGGCCTATTTCAGGAGAAACCGGAAACTGCTCAAGCTCTTGGTTCAAAGCGCCAACTGGACTATAAAGAAATATTTCAGCGGGGCAATAGCAATTGAGGGCGGATATACCGGAGGGATATATTGCATCCATTCTCAGGGTTCTCTTTTCAATTATCACCCGCACCTTCACGCCCTCGTCCCTTCCGGCATTATGAAGGATGGAGTATTCTACGAACAAAGGAACATAGCAACCTCAGTGATAGCGGAGTTATTCAGGGCGAGGCTCCTAACCGTATTACTGGAGCAAGGGGTAATCACACAGGAACTTATAAATATGCTTATGTCCTGGAACCATCACTCAGGTTTCAATGTCCATGTCAGGGGGCAGATAGATGGCGCTGATGGGGGCGCCATTGAGAATATTGCAAGATATATGAGCCGGGCTGCCATTTCAGTTGATAGAGTGGAGTTTAATCCTGTGGACAATTTTTCGCTTCGCTCAATGCAAGCACTGCCCCTCACCGTTTATGAGAGAAAGGACAGGCCCTCTTCCGGCATGCATACAACATACACCATTATGGAATTTATGGCGCTGCTTGCAGGGCAGTGCTTGCATTGAGCGAAGCGAAAACATATTCGATCTCCCTATGAAAGCCTTGTGTATTATTATGGTCTCTATAGCAGCTCGCATCGGGGGAAAGAGAGGAGAGAAAACAGGTGTAATCAGAGTATCGAGATACAAGAGACAAAAGGCGCCGGCAAAGCAAGTTCCGCATGGGCTCGTTTGATCCATCATATCTTTGAAGTCAACCCGCTTCTATGTATCAAATGCGGGGGCAATATGCGGATTGTTGCGTTTATTACAGACTACCAGACCTCAAAGGGAATACTCAAGCATATTGGGGAGGAGACCATCAGACCTCCTCCCTTAAGAGCGAAAATCCCAACAGCCAATATCCCGGATACCACCTTTTGGGATTCCATCCCTCTAATAAGTAGTAAACAATGAGCGATGAGTTATTCATGACTTCCCCGCTCATTGCTTCTTAACGTCCTGCCCGATTAGTGTGCCCAAAAACAGGGTGTTCACCCCCTTTGCCAGTAGGAAAAACCGACAAGGCAGTTCAAAATATGAGAATTTTCCCCATCCCACCGATGACGACTTTGAAATGCCTCAAAAATTCCTTGACATCCACCAGTTGTGAGGTCTATTATCCAAACTTAAATTTTGATTTTCCTATAGGGATCAAAGGACTGGACTGAACCCGATACCCTGGCCGCTGAAATCATCGAGAATATTGAGGCTGGACTGGAGAATTTCAAGGAGATATTGTCATCTAAAAGTTGCAGAGCCACGGAATTTTACCCCAGAATCCCTCTTTTTAGGGACTAAAAATCACCCCTTTGAGCGATTTTCTAACCGGTGGCAACCTGTTATTCTTAACAAAGAAAAGGAGGTTTAAAATGAACAGAAAGATTATCCTTAAAACATTTATCCTGAGTATAATGGCGATTATGATAAGTGCTTCTTATGAAGCTTCGCATGCATGGGCTGGTGGCGGGCATCTTGCTGAGTCGATTGAACATGCCCAGAAGGCCTGGGAACATGGAAAGGCGGGACATGCTGACGTATTGGTAGAGCATGCCAAGGAAGCGCTGAAGCATGCAAAAATGGCTCAGAAGGAGACTCCCAATATGCATCTTGATAAGGGAATAAGCGAACTGGAGAAAGCCATTTCCCATGGAAAACAGGGTCATTCCGATGTGGCCACTGGATATGCTGAAAGCGCCATCAAGCATCTTAAGGAAGTAAAATAAAGGCTGAAGGTCCCCTGTTACAACATTTCTTGGGTCCAAATCCGGGGACATCATACGAAACCTCTACGAGTGTCACACAACCTTAACATTCCCGTAATATTCCCGTAAACCCAGCCAAGTAAACTCTATCTCAAAAAGAAGAAAAGGGGGTGAAACGAAAATGGGATGTCCCTATTTAGAGACGAGCAGAGAAAAAAGCACCTGCAGCGCCTCCACAGGGTGCATGAGACCTTGTGAGCTGGATATGACCCGATACTGCAAGACAGAAGAACATTACCGCTGTCCAATACTCCTGGCGCATACCCTGAGAAGAGGGTCTTCTATGAGGTTTTTCTGGGCCGCAGTGGCTTAGGCTTCTTTGGCCTTCTTATCCTTTTTATCCTCGTAACACTGGCATGGGCTGTATTCAAAGTCCTTTGATATGATTGATCTTGTTTTGAGGATTGAAGCCATATTGAACTAATGCCTTTCATTCAATCCCTCGCTGTGTAACACAATCTTAACATTGCCGCTATATTCCTGCCATCTGGACAGGGTATAACTATCACTCAAAAAGAATGAAAAGGAGGTGAAGAAAGAATGGGGTGTTACGAGGGGTTTGAAACGTCCGGCAAGTTGCGGGAAAGCCCTGTGACAGGCATAGGCTTTGGTCCTAACGGCGAGACAGTGATCTTCGAATCGGACTTTGCCCTGAAGGATTTTGAGAAGAGACATGGAGAAAAATAAGGAGAGGTCAGAAGCAAGAAGTAAGAAGCAAGAAGAGAAAACAATAATTTAACAAGAAGGAGAAGAAGAAAATGCGGAAGTTATTAATGACGGGTTTGATATTTTTACGGTTGGCAACTACAGCCCTTGCCCAGGATTTCTTGTATGGTGAGGAGACTAAGGGGCTGAAGGTCAGGATCAGTGACGATACGGACATGACGATAAGGATCCGGCTTCAGCCGAGGTTTGATATGGGAGACCTGGTCAAGAGTGAAGACGGGAACTCCTACGAATCGGAAACGGATATATACCTTCGCAGAATCCGCCTGGAGTTCGGTGGCCAACTGGTGCAGAACCTGAAATATAGCCTTATCTTTGAGGCCGATAAGAACGGGAAAATGGCCTCCAGTGGGTCTCCGACGAACGAAGTTAAGATACAGTATGCCAGCATGGATTATAAGTTCAATGATCTCTTTAATATCAGATTCGGGAAGGCCAAGCTTCCTTACTCCCGTGTCTCGCTCACGTCTTCATCGAAACAGCTCATCGTCGAGAGGCCGGTCTCTACAGAGGCGGCCAAGAAGCTCTTTGACGACTATTATCAGGCGCACCTCGTTCTTCACGGCAAGGCTTCCGAAGGGTTGTTTGCCTATAATCTTGCTGTCGCGGACGGCTGGGAGCCTAACTCCACGATCTACACCGGTACGACCGTCCACAAATCCGGCCTTCTCTACCTCGCGAGGGTCGAGGTCTCCCCTCCAGGTTGGATCGAAAAGAACCAGAGCGATTCCCACCTGGGGAAAGGGCAGCATCTGACCATCGGGGCGAACTATGCGGCCCAGAACGGGATCGAATATAAAGGGAATACCAATGAAGAAGACCGGACCCTGACTGGTTTCGATATATCGGGTCACTGGAATGCGATCACAGGCCAGGTTGAATACAATGCCTGGAAGGTAGAATCTACAGACTCGACCAGGAACACGGAGCCGCAAGGGTGGTATGCCCAGGCCGGTTATTTCATCGTCGGCCCCAATATTGAGCCGGTGATACGCTATGAAGTCTATGACCAGGACTCCAACAGCGATGATAAGCAGGAAAAGACGACTACCTTGGGTGCAAACTGGTATGAGATGGGACACAGCTTTAAGGTCGGAGTGAACTGGGCGCACACAGAGTATGATACAAACGCAAGCGGATATCTCGCCTCGGATGATAAGAAAGATGTCTATCAGGTCCAGGCGCAACTTTGCTTCTAATAGGGTTACGGAGAAGGCAGGGAGACATTTGGGAACAAAGCAGAATTGTATAATTCTAAACAGCAGGAGGAATAAAATGAAAAAATTCATGGCAAAAATGATCGCGATCTTTATAATCCTGGTCTCCGCAACAGCCCATGCCGCCCAGCTCATTAAGAGAGACGGCTCGTCAACCGTTTATCCGATTACGGAAGCGGTCGCAGAAGAATTCCAGAGGGTAAAGAAGGGAAAGACAAAGGTAACGGTGGGGATCTCCGGCACCGGCTTTAAAAAGTTCTGCGGCGACGAGACAGATATCAGCGATGCCTCAAGGCCGATTAAGCCCACGGAGGTTGATCTCTGCAAATAGGAGGGAATACAGGGTCATCCATTAACAGCCGGTGTCAATAGGGAAAAATAGCCTCCTCTCTGTTTGTTAGGTTTTTCTATCAACAGAGTATGATATTTTTATTGGGATAATCCTTTTCAATCTGCACCCTTGGTTTGGTTGATTTGAAGTCAGTTCATTAAAATAATGACCTGCTTCAGTCACCCATCAGGATCTAGCCTGAGAATAAAATTCTGAATTCTCTGGCCCAGACAGCCGGTTTGGCTATCCCAGAAATCATTCGATTCCATGCCTGTGTCCACTCAGATTACTTTTATAGCTCCTTCCCTAAATAACTTAGGTTGGGCCAACCCTTTTTGGCTCATGGCATGGGCAGATCATAAGGTCATCTTCTTATTATTAATTACGGGTTGAGGCCGCCCCCAATCAGGTCTGATGGTTTCTCTCCAACCTCACTTCTGGCTCAGCAACCTCAACCCTTTCCTCCTACATTTGAAACAAGCGCTCTGCATCAAATGGTGTCTGATCCTTCATAATATAATAGCAGGCCTTTGATAACTTGTTTGCCACAGCACGATAGGCAGAGGGCTGATTCGTCTTTGCACATTTCCTTTGATAAAATGCCTTCGCCTCTTTGCAATAACGGATAGCAAAATTAGCCGCCTCAGCAAATGCCCAGGAGAGGCACTTATTACCATTCTTCCTGTTTCCTCCACCTTTTTGTTTGTTGTTGCTCCAATAGGCCGTAGGAACACAACGGCAATAAGACGCATAATTACCGACAGAGGCAAACCTGTCTATCTGCCCGGTCTCAAACACAATAGTCAATCCTAATACAACGCCAATCCCCGGAACTGTTGTCAACGAAGCATAAGGTGGTACTTGAATGAAGATCCATACCAACGTATAATCTCATGATGAGCCCTCCTTTGGGTTAGTAACCACAATTTGCAAAGGCTATTATAACCTTTGTTGGCCTAACCAGGGAGGGGTCTCTCTCACCTTAGGCTGTTAATGATATCAGGTCTTTAAATATCACTTTTTGTTTCCTTCATCCTTTAAGGCTTTACTTACTGTAGTATAGTGAATTCCCAAATGATCAGCAATCTCTTTTAATGTGTATCCAAAACTCAGGTGTGCTATACGTATATTTGTGTTTCTTGTTCCTTTGTCTGTTCCTGTGGCTTCCTTAAATCCACAAGGATATGATAAGTCAGAGGACTTCTGGTTACCTGAGGAATTGAGATAATAGACCAGATTTCAGATTGCAAAAAATAATAAATTGTTTTAAATTGTAGCTATATGCGTCCTTCAATTTTCAGAGAAAAGGGATATAGATTTTATTTCCTCTCAAATGAAGAGGACCGAATCCATATCCATGTAACATGCGAGAATGGAGAAGCAAAAGGGCCATCATCATAGGCGGTGGCTTTGCTGGCCTGACTGCATCCGTAGAACTCGCCTCCTCAGGTTATCCGGTAACCCTTATAGAACAGCGTAGATATTTAGGTGGGAGGGCCTTC
>JAHFEQ010000031.1:19781-22176 GCA_023248395.1 Nitrospirota bacterium | reverse complement strand
GAGAGGGGTATCGAAGAGTTTACAGAATCGATATCCTTTGACAGGCGTCTTTACACCTATGACATCGAAGGGAGTATGGCCCATGCCAGGATGTTAGCCAGGATTGGAATACTCAAAAAGGGGGAACTTACAACAATTCTAAGAGGTCTGGAAGAGATCAGGAAGAGTATAGAGGATGAAAAGTTCCTGTTCTCTGTAGAATTAGAAGATATTCATATGAACATCGAGAAGAGGCTTATTGAAAAGATAGGCCCTGTAGGAGAGAAGCTTCATACAGCCAGGAGCAGAAATGACCAGGTCGCATTAGATCTCAGACTCTATCTGCGGGATGTCATCAAGGAGGTCAATGGCGAAATAGTAAAGTTTCAGAGGGCCCTTGTGGATAAGGCCAGAGGCCATATTGATGTCGTCATGCCGGGCTACACACACCTGCAGCCTGCGCAGCCTGTGCTCTTTTCTCACTACCTTCTCGCCTATTGGGAGATGCTTGAACGGGACAGAGAGAGATTCCTTGACTCGCTGAAGAGGGTCAATACAATGCCCTTAGGATCAGGGGCCGTTGCAGGGACATCTTTTCCAATTGACAGGGAATATGTGGCAAAGCTGCTCGGCTTTAACAGGGTGACAAAAAACAGCATGGATGCCGTGAGCGACAGGGATTTCTTGATAGAGTTTCTTGCAGATAGCGCTATCCTCGGGATGCACCTGTCAAGGCTGAGTGAAGACCTTATCCTCTGGTCAACTCAGGAGTTCAGTTTTATCGAACTTCCGGATGAGTTCTGTACAGGCTCAAGTATGATGCCGCAGAAAAAGAATCCTGATGTGCCAGAACTTATCAGGGGCAAGAGCGGCAGGCTCTATGGAAACCTCTTCTCGCTCCTGACAACCATGAAAGGACTCCCGTTGACATACAACAGGGATATGCAGGAGGATAAAGAGCCGCTTTTCGACAGTATAGATACCCTGACCGCAATACTGAAGATCTACCCGGCGGTCATATCCGGTATGATCGTCAAAAAGGATGTGACCGCAAATGCCGCAGCGAAGGGATATATGTGGGCCACAGATGTCGCAGATTATCTCGTAGGAAAGGGGGTCCCCTTCCGGACAGCCCATGAGATTACAGGAAAGGTGGTAGGCTACTGTATACAGCATAGTAAAAGGATAGAGGTATCCAGTCTGTCTGAGCTGAAGAAGTTTTCTGATAAATTTGAAAAGGATGTGTACGAGATTCTAACCCCTAAAAGGGGGGTAAATCTTAGAAATATTACCGGTGGCACGGCCAGAGAGGCCGTCTTAAAAAGGATTAAGGAGATAGAAGAGGTTTCCCAATGAGATTTTTATACCTCCTGACCATGATGGTACTGATAGTCCTTTTGACGATATCTGCCTGTGGCAGGAAGGGAAATATCATACCACCGGAAGAACAATTTAATGCAGTAATTAACTAAGAAAGGAAGATAATGAAGATTCTATTAATTTCACCTGAAAACAAGAAGTCTATTTTTGCCTACTCCAAGGAGGATGTAAAATCCTTCTGGTTTCCAAAGCTCAGCCTGCCAACCATTGCGGCACATACTCCACCCGACGTAGAGGTGAAGATCGTTGATGAGGTTGTAGAAGATATCGATTTTAACATAGATGTCGATCTTGTGGGCATCTCTGTCATGACATACCTTGCACCGCGGGCCTATGAGATCGCCGCAAAATTCAGGGCAAGAGGGGTAAAGGTTGTCATCGGAGGCATACACCCGAGCATGTGTCCTGATGAGGCAAAAGAACATGCAGACAGCGTGGTGGTCGGGGAGGCTGAAAGGACCTGGGGTCTTCTCATAGAAGACTTAAGACGCGGGGAACTAAAACCATTCTACAGGGAAAACGAACTCCAGGAACTGGTGGGTCTGCCAATACCGAGGAGAGACCTGTTAAGCCGCAAGTCCTACTGGACGACCAACTGCGTACAGACCAGCAGAGGGTGCCCCTTTGCCTGTGACTTCTGCACCGTCACCATATTTGGAGGCAACCAATTCCGCCTGAGGCCTGTAGAAGAGGTGGTAGAAGAGGTACGGAGATTAAACAGGGGGTTTGTCGTCTTTGTCGATGATAATATCGCCGGGAATAAGGCCTATGCCAAGCAGTTGTTTAAGGCGCTGATCCCCCTTAAGATACACTGGGGAAGCCAGGCGAGCCTGACCATGACCCGGGACGCTGAACTGCTGGAACTCGCTGCCAAGAGCGGTTGTACCGCCCTGTTCATAGGGGTTGAGAGCATCTCGGAAGAGAACCTGGCCGCAGCGAATAAGAAATTCAATAAGGTGGCAAAGTTCAGGGAGGAGTTTAAGAAGTTTCATGACTATGGGATTATGATCCAGACAGGGATGATCTTCGGGTTTGA
>JAHFEQ010000031.1:0-19681 GCA_023248395.1 Nitrospirota bacterium | reverse complement strand
CGGCCCTCAGCACCCTCTTTGATCATGGCATAAAGGACAGGCTTGGTCCCTTTAAGATAAAGTGCATTAATCTCAGCGCCTCATTCAGTGAAGCCCTGCGCCAGATCAATCTGAATAATCTGATATTTGTTGAAATAGCGCCAGAGGAGGTGTACTAAGGGCATGCATGAGTTTAATTACGCAGGAAATGAGCTTTATTGTGAGAAGGTTCCGGTAAGGAAGATCGTCCAGGAGGTGGGGACACCAGTATATATCTATAGTTCTATCACCTTAAGGAATCATTACCAGGCATTTGATTCCGCCTTTGCTGAGATCCCGCATATTGTCTGTTTTGCAGTCAAGGCCAATTCCAATCTGTCGATATTAAGGCTCTTTGCGAAAGAGGGCAGCGGGGCGGATATCGTCTCAGGCGGAGAGCTCTTCAGGGCTCTAAAGGCGGGTATCGAGCCGCAGAAGATTGTATTTGCAGGCATTGGCAAGACCGGAGAGGAGATTGCCGAAGCACTCAGGTCAAAGATCCTGATGTTCAATGTGGAGTCTCCTCTGGAGCTTCAGAAGATCAATGAGGTCGCAGGAAAGCTCGGCCTTAAGGCAAGGGTCGCCCTGCGCGTCAATCCCGATATAGACCCAAAGACGCACCCCTATATCTCAACAGGTCTTAAGAAGAGTAAGTTCGGAATTGACATTAAACGGGCCCTTCAGGAATACCAACTGGCCTCTGCCCTCCCCCACATCGAGATCGTCGGTATCCATAAGCATATCGGGTCTCAGATCACCGAGGTGGGGCCTTTTGTCGCGGCCATGGAGAAGATATTAGATCTCGTTGCAAGATTGAAGGAGTCTGGAATAGAGATAAAGTACCTTGATGCCGGCGGCGGGCTCGGAATAAGATATGGTGAAGAAGAGCCTCCTCATCCGAGAGACCTCGGCGCAGCCCTTCTCCCGATGATAAAAGACCTCGGCTGCACATTGATATTTGAACCTGGGAGGGTCATCGTGGGCAATGCAGGGGTGCTGGTCACGAAGGTATTGTATCTCAAATCCGGCGAAACAAAAAACTTTGTGGTCGTGGATGCAGGGATGAATGACCTGATCAGGCCAAGCCTCTATGATGCCCATCATGAAATAGTGCCCATAGAGAAAAGGGATGCCCCTCAAATGACCGCGGACGTGGTGGGCCCCATCTGTGAGTCCGGAGACTTTCTGGCAAAGGATAGGAAGCTCGATAGACCTGAGCCTGGTGATTATTTGGCTGTGATGAGCGCAGGGGCATACGGATTTACCATGTCCTCCAATTATAACTCAAGGCCGAAGGCGGCAGAGGTTATGGTCGAGGGGGATACCTATTCAGTGATCAGGAAACGGGAAAGCTATGAGGATCTGATCAGGGGGGAAGTTTAGGTAGTAAGATGAAGATTCGATTCACCAAGATGCATGGACTCGGCAACGATTTTATTCTGACAGATGCCATCAAACAGGAAGTTCCTCCGCTGAGTACCTTTTGTAAAAAATACTCTGACCGCAGATTCGGGATAGGGTTTGATCAGGCATTGATCCTCTATCCTTCAAGAGTAGCAGATTTCAAGATGGAGATCTATAATGCAGACGGCTCACAGGTGGAGATGTGTGGTAATGGTATAAGATGCCTTGCGAAATATATATGGGACAGGGGACTTTCTGATAGGGATGAGCTCGCCATAGAGACCCTTGCAGGGATTATAAAACCTGTAAAGGCCGGGGATCTCATCCAGGTAGATATGGGAGAGCCAACACTCGATGGCCCTTCAATACCTGTTAATCTGGATGGCAGGATCAAGGGATATCTGTTAAAGATTATGGACCGGGATTTTGCGATCACCTGTGTCTCTATGGGGAATCCCCATGCGGTGATCTTTTTAGAGGAGATCCAGTCATTTCCTGTAGAAAAGTATGGGCCGCTGATTGAGAACCATGCCCTTTTCCCAAAGCGTATCAATGTAGAATTTGTCAAAGTAGCAGATAAGAAAGAGATCGACGTCCGTGTATGGGAGAGGGGCGCAGGCGAGACCCTTGCCTGCGGCACAGGGGCATGCGCATCCGCCGTCGCAGCATACCTGAATGGTTTTATAGATAGAAAGGTTACGGTTCACCTCCCTGCTGGAGATCTTCAGATAAACTGGTCAGAAGAGGACAATCATGTCTACATGACAGGACCGGCAGTGGAGGTATTTTCTGGGGAAGTTATGGTGTAGTTGCCCAATTTATTGGGCAGCAAGAGTCAGGAGTTAGAAGTCAGAAGAAAGAAGGAGACAACAATGTTCCAGGGTTCTATCGTCGCTATGATAACGCCATTCAGAGATGGCAAGATCGATGAGAAGGCCTTTGGGGATCTGATAGAATTTCACATCACTAATGGCACTGATGGCATCGTCCCATGCGGCACTACCGGGGAGTCAGCTACCCTGTCGAATGATGAGCATAACAGGCTTGTAAGGCTGACAATAGAGGCGGTAAAGGGAAGGGTCCCCGTAATCGCAGGCACCGGGTCAAACAGTACTGAGGAGGCCATCTATTTTACCAGATACGCAAAGGAGTGTGGCGCAGATGCCGCCCTTTTGATTACCCCATACTATAACAAGCCGACCCAGGAAGGCCTCTACAGACACTTTAAGGAAATCGCTGAAGAGGTAGACATCCCTTTAATCCCATATAATGTGCCTGGGAGAACCGGAGTCAATATGCTCCCTTCAACGATCGCCAGGCTTGCTGAGATAGAAAATATCGTCGCCGTAAAAGAGGCAAGCGGTTCCATGACGCAGATCTGTGAGATATACAGACTCTGCGGGGACAAGATAGCCATACTCTCCGGAGAAGATGCCATAAACTTCCCCATACTTGCTGCCGGAGGTCAGGGGATGATCTCTGTCACTGCAAACATCGTCCCTAAAAAGATGGGAGATATGTGGGATGCCTATAACAGAGGGGATATCGCGAGCGCAAGGGATATCCACTACGAGATATTTGATCTCCACCAGACCCTTTTTATAGAGACAAACCCTATCCCTGTTAAGACGGCCCTTGCAATGATGGGAAAGTGCACTGAAGAGATGAGACTCCCGCTCTGTTCTATGTCAGAAGGAAATAGAGAAAGACTTCGGAATGTATTAAAGGGTTATAAGCTAATTTAAAATAAGGTTTTTGGGAGGCTTGAGTGATCAAGGTAATCGTGACAGGTGCTGCCGGCCGGATGGGGGGCAGCATTATACGTTCGATAAGAGAGATGAACGACATAACGATTGCGGGTGCTGTTGAGCGGGAAGGTCATCCCTTGTTAGGCCGGGATGCGGGAGAGGTGGCTGGATTAGGTCCCATCGGGGTGAAGATTGGATGTGTAATAGATGACCTTTTAGCCAACGCTGATGGAGTGATAGACTTTACAACCCCTGAATCAACCTTGCCTAACTTAGAGAAGGTATATGCCAAGGGAAAAGCAATGGTGATAGGCACTACAGGTTTTTCTAAGGAAGACGAAGACAGGATAAGAGGGTTCGCTAAAAAGATCCCCTGCGTCTTCTCCCCTAACATGAGTGTGGGAGTAAACGTCGTATTCAAAGTTATCCAGGATATCGCAAGGGCATTAGGGGATGAATATGATATAGAGATCGTTGAGGCCCATCACAGACACAAGAAGGATGCGCCCAGCGGTACAGCCATGCGGATGGCGCAGATCCTTGCCAATGCCCTCGGACGGGACCTCTCAGAAGTCGGCAGGTTCAGCCGCCATGGCATCATCGGAGAAAGAGATCGAAAGGAAATAGGCATACAGACATTAAGGGCCGGAGATATTGTCGGGGATCATACGGTACTCTTTGGGGGCATGGGTGAACGGATAGAAATCACCCACAGGGCACACAGCCGTGATAACTTTGCCAAAGGCGCGGTGAGGGCTGCAAGATGGGTCGTGCATCAGAAACCAGGCCTGTATGATATGATGGACGTGCTGGGACTAAGGAAAAATTAAAAATCAAAAGTGGGTCATTTGATTTTTGATCTTGCACAAAAGAAGGAGATTAATCTATGGCCGAGAGTTTTATTCAATCTACATTCGCCGAGCGCATCGGCGGAAAGAAATTCGGTAAAGAAGACAAGATATATAAGTTTGAGAAGATAAAGCGTGCGAAAACCGCGGCGATTAAGGCCCATCCTGGGATTGAGCTGATCGACCTCGGTGTTGGAGAGCCGGATGATATGGCCTTCCCCGGTGTGGTGGAGGCGATGCAGAAAGAGTGCAGCCGCTGGGAGAATCGTGGATATGCAGATAATGGCATCATGGAATTCAGAAAGGCTGTCGCAAGGTATATGGACCGGGTGTATGGGGTCAAGGGGGTCCATCCGGAAAAGGAGATCATTCACGCCATCGGGTCAAAGCCTGCGCTCGCCATGATACCCGCCGCATTCATTAACCCGGGGGACATCACACTGATGACCATCCCGGGCTATCCGGTCATGGGGACCCACACAAAATGGTACGGCGGAGAGGTGGTGAATCTTCCATTAAAAGAGGAGAATAGGTTTCTGCCTGACCTGGATGCCATCGATCGATCCATACTCCGTCATACAAAGCTCCTCTATCTGAATTATCCAAACAACCCGACGGGTGCCACGGCTACAAGGGAATTCTTTGAGAAGGTCGTCAGGGTTGCTGCGGAATATAACATCGTTGTCGTCCATGATGCGGCCTACGCTGCCCTCAACTTTGAGGGGAAGCCCTTCAGTTTTCTTTCTGTCCCGGGAGCTAAAGAGGTTGGAATAGAAATACACTCCCTGTCAAAGGCCTTTAACATGACCGGGTGGCGCATGGCCTTTGTGGTTGGCAATGAAAAGGTCGTGGCCTCCTATGGCTATGTAAAGGATAATTGCGATTCAGGACAGTTTAAGGCCATACAGAAGGCCGGCATCCACGCCCTGGAACATCCTGAGATCACTGAAGAGATAGGCAGGAAATATGAACGGAGATTGAGGGCCCTTGTGGATACACTCAACTCTATAGGTTTTACGGCCAAGATGCCAAAGGGTTCCTTCTATCTCTATGTGAAGGTGCCAAAGGGAACACGGTCTGGGATAACCTTTGATTCTGCGGAATCCTTCTCTGAATATTTCATAAAGGAAAAACTGATATCTACGGTACCATGGGATGATGTGGGCAGCTATGTAAGATTTTCTGCCACCTTTGTAGCAAAGGACCTGTCAGACGAGAAGCGGATACTGGATGAAGTAAAGAGAAGGCTGTCTGATATCGAGTTTGAATTTTAGTCTTCCCCTCAAGGAGGGAGCGTGGCAAACGTCTTCATCGGCCTCGGCTCCAATATTGGAGACCGCAAGAAAAATATAGCAGAGGCAATTAACCTTCTCAGCAATTCTCCTGACGTAAAATTAGAAAAAACCTCTTCATTATATATAACAGAACCCATTGGATATGTCGGCCAGGACTGGTTCCTCAACTCCGTGGTAGAAATAACAACCTCACTCTCCCCCAGGGACCTTCTCTATCAGTGTCAGGCGATTGAGGAACAGATGGGGAGGGTCAGGACAATGCAGTGGGGACCGAGAATTATAGACCTGGATATCATCCTGTATGGGGATGAGGTCATTGAAGATGATGAATTGATCATCCCGCACCCGAATATGCACAAGAGGAGATTTGTCCTCCTGCCCCTTGTTGAGATTGCCCCGGATGTGCTTCATCCGAAACTCAACAAAACAGCCTCAGAACTGCTGCAAGTGCTTAAGGATGGACATAAGGTTGAGGTTTATACGGATTAGGTGAAAATCATAGAAGACATCAGCGAGATGCAGAGATACGCAGCGCAACTGCGTCAGAACGGTAAGGTTGTTGGCTTTGTCCCTACCATGGGCGCACTTCACCAGGGTCACCTGAGTCTCATGGAGTGCGCCAGGAGAGAATCAGATCATGTCGTCGTATCCCTATTTGTAAATCCTGCCCAGTTCGGCCCAAAGGAGGATTACAATAAGTATCCGAGAGACCTGAAGGGGGACATAGAAAAGGTGGCCGCCATCGGCGTAGACACACTCTTTACACCAACTGCCTCTCAAATATATCCGGAGGGATACAGGACATACATAGAGGTTGAAGGTCTCTCTGACATCCTGTGCGGTAAGATAAGACCGGGACATTTCCGCGGCGTGGCTACAGTCGTCTTAAAGCTCTTTAATATTGTGAGACCCCACAAGGCCTTTTTCGGGCAGAAGGACTTCCAGCAGACCGTGGTCATAAAAAAGATGGCAGAAGATCTCAATACGGATGTTACGGTTATCGTGTTCCCCACCGTGCGAGAGCCAGACGGCCTTGCCATGAGTTCAAGGAATCAGTATCTGAGTAGGGAAGAGAGAATATCGGCTGCCATCCTCTATCGCTCTCTCCTCGAAGCCCGGCTACTTTTTGAGAAAGGTGAACACTCTGAAGATAAATTAAGAGATGCGATAACCACAACCTTTATGAGTGAACCATCTTCACAATTAGAGTATGTCGCTATTGTAAATGGTAATACTTTGCAAGAAGAAACGGATGTCCAAAAAGGGACAGTCATCACCATAGCGGCAAGAATTGGAAAGACAAGGTTGATAGATAATATTATCTTATGATGCCTACTGAAGACCTAAATCCCCATTCTAAAGAGATCGATACCCTCTCCGCAGAAGAGATCATCCGCATCATGAATGATGGAAACCTCCGCGTGGCAGAGGCGATCCATGCCGCAAAGGATTCTATCTCTCACGCTATCCATGATGCGATAGCTACTATACAATCTGGTAGAAATCTAACTTATATAGGAGCTGGCACAAGCGGGAGGCTTGGTGTCCTCGATGCCTCAGAGATACCGCCTACATTCGGTGTATCCCCTGACGTGGTGAGAGCGATCATGGCAGGTGGTGAAGGGGCCCTTACGGAGTCTGTGGAAGGAGCAGAGGATGATGAGGATGCCGGAATACAGGCAGTGTCCACCGTCAGGAACAGAGATATGCTTCTGGGGATAGCAGCCAGCGGCAGCACCCTATTTACAATAGCTGCCCTGAAAGAAGGAAAAAGACGCGGGGCTAAGTGCTGGCTCCTCACATGCAATGATGTAGGATATGACTTCCTCGACGGGACAATTAAACTCATCGTAGGGCCAGAGATCATAGCTGGCTCTACAAGACTCAAGGGTGGGACAGCCACGAAGATCGTCCTGAACATGATATCCACGGTCGCGATGATCAAACTGGGCAAGGTCTATAAGGGTTATATGATAGACGTCCTCCCATCTAACAAAAAACTTCGAGCCCGTGCCGTTGGAATAATTCAGGAAATTACAGGATGCAGGATTGAGGAGGCAGAGGCATTTCTTGATAAGGCCGGTGGAAATGCAAAGACCGCCATCGTGATGTATATGAAGGGGCTGAGTCACGAGGGAGCAAAAGAATTATTGGAGAAATCTGAGAACTCGTTAAGAAAGGCACTTAAGAGCAGTTTTTAATTGTCATGCTGAATTTATTTCAGCATCTATTTCAGAGTTATCAGATTCTGAACCAAGTTCAGAATGACAATAAAAATCATGAAACAAAACAACTTAACCAGGATCATCGGCCTCATGTCAGGGACCTCCCATGATGGTGTGGACGCCGCCCTGGTAGAGATTTATCCCAACGCGGAGGGGACAGATTTGAAATCTGTCCCCCCTTCGTTCCTCCCATTAGGTTTGCAATTCGTCAAACACCTTCACTTCCCCTATCGTAAATCACTCAGGGAAGAAATCAGAAAAGCATTCAATGGCGATACTGAACTCATCTGCCGTCTCAACTTTACCTTGGGGGAGGTCTTTGCAAAGGCTGTCTTGTCGCTCCTTAAGGCGGCGAGATTCAAGCCTGAAGACATAACAGCCATCTCCTCCCACGGCCAGACTATCTGCCACTGTCCGCCATCAAAGGGGAAGTCAGGCTCCACCCTCCAGATCGGAGAGGCAGCAGTCATTGCAGAGCGGACAGGGATACTGACCATCTCTGACTTCAGGACAGCCGACATGGCCGCAGGCGGACAGGGGGCCCCCCTCGTCCCGCTGGCAGACTATCTCCTTTTCAAAAGGGATGGAGAGGTAAGGGCCATCGTCAATATCGGCGGTATTGCCAATGTGACGATTGTAAGAGATAAAATCGTCGATACCATCGCCTTCGACACCGGTCCTGGAAATTCTTTGATCGATGAGGCGATGCTCTTTTGTTCTGCAGGAAAAAGGTCCTTTGACAAGAATGGTTCCTTTGCAAGATCAGGACGGCCTGTGAAAAAACTCTTAGATGAACTCTTGTCCCATCCATTTTTTAGAAAGAAGCCGCCTAAATCAACAGGAAGAGAGGCCTTTGGGACAGAGATGCTACGGAAAATAATGGGGACAGATTTTAAATCTATCCCCATTAAATCTCAGGATATCGTGGCCACCCTCACCCACCTAACGGCAATTACTGTCTACGAAGCCGTTGAAAGATACCAACCTGACGAGGTCATTCTGACTGGAGGCGGTACTAAAAACAGATTTCTTGTGAGTCTCATTTCTAACATATTCAAGGAGAAAGGTATCTCTGTCAACAACATCTCAGTCTACGGCATCCCCCCTCAGGCAAAGGAGGCGGTCAGTTTCGCCATCCTCGGATGCCAGACTTTAAACCACAGACCTGGAAACCTCCCCTCGGCTACAGGAGCAAGTCACAGGGCGATCTTAGGCAAGATAACCTTACCTTAGTTCCCTATGCGTATTCCTTCATTGCAACACTTCTGATTAAATGATATAAATCTATCACTTTATGACTCATTACCTATTTCTACTCCTCGTCTTTTATTCCCTGATCTCCTCTGAGGCGATCACACATGCCGAATCATCCAGTCAGATGATTAAACCTGTCCCCATAGAGTCTGAGCAATCAGCTCCGCCAGAGAACGATGGGATGGTTTTTGTGAAGGGGCGGTGTTTTGATATGGGGGATACAACCGGGGATGGGGACCCTGATGAGAAGCCGGTGCACAATGTCTGCGTAGACGACTTTTACATCGGCAGATATGAGGTGACCCAAAGGGAGTGGATGAAGGTCATGGGGAACAACCCTTCTTCCTTTGTAAACTGTGATGATTGTCCGGTGGAGAATATAAGCTATCTTAATGTACAGGAGTTTATACGCAGGCTTAATCGTAAAAGTACATTGCAGTATCGCCTGCCGACAGAGACCGAGTGGGAATATGCAGCGAGAAGCGGTGGAAAGAGCGAGAAGTGGGCAGGCACTAACAGTGAAAATGAGTTAGAAGATTATGTATGGTATAAAAATAATTCAGGAGGCAAGACCCATCCTGTGGGTCAGAAAAAGTCTAATGGACTTGGTCTTTATGACATGAGCGGCAATGTCCAGGAGTGGGTCAGCGATTGGTATGAGCCTGCCTATTATAAAACCAGTCCCAGGAAGAATCCGCTGGGGCCGCCGCCTAGTCAATACCGGGCGGTCCGGGGAGGGGCCTGGCTCAATAAAGCCTGGGGTATCCGCTCTTCAATCCGTTACAGGTTTACCCAGGACGACAGGGGCAGGGAATTCGGGTTCAGGCTGGCTGCGTCTCCTAAGTAGCCTTTGGTAAGTACGGACACTTTCCCTTCAGGTACTTGAAGAGAGATAGTCTGCAGGATTCCTGGTTATACACCCCACTATCACCTCTTCATCAAACCCAAGTTCTATCAGCCTCTCTGAAGATTCAGTGATAGTCATAGCGCCACCCTGAAGCCTTCCGGAGTCATCGACAACACCCTGTTTCATCTCTCCTTCAGAGGTCTTTGTCTCCTTTACCGAGTCTGAGACAAGGATAATTCTTTCCGGGTTCTTCGTCTTGAATATTAACTCCAGGGCCTTTGGATGGAGGTGGTAGCGGTCTGCGATGATCTCGATATAGATATCTTTGTTGAGTAGCCCAAAGCCTGCAATCCCTGGCTCTCTGTGATGGAACCCCCGCATGGCATTAAATAGATGGGTAATCCCCTTTGCACCGGCGTGGTATCCTGCCTCTGCTTCGGCATAGGTGGCATCAGAATGTCCCATGCTTGCAACGATGCCCCTGTCAGAAATCTTCCTGATGAGCCTTGTGGCGCCCTCCATCTCAGGGGCAATGGTGATGAGCTTTATCATCTCTTCAAAGCCATCGAGGAGTTTCTCTAAGTTGAATTCGGTAGGCTCAAGGAAGGCCTCAGCATTTAGGGCGCCGCATCTTTTGGGACTCAGGAAAGGACCTTCGAGGTGGATGCCGAGGATGGTTGCAGTCTTGTTCCCCCTCACCCTATCCCTCTCCCCCCAGGGGAGAGGGAAGACTTCTGACCTCTGTAACTCCATAGCCCTTTTAACCGCCAGCATATTCTCCCGCATGACTTCGATGGTGTCAGGATATATCGTGGGCATGATCGCTGAGACACCAGCAGAAGCGTGTATTCCAGCCATGTTGAGGATGTCCTCCTCATTAGTTGTCCTTGTATCATAGCCACCTATGCCATGCGTGTGTATGTCGATAAATTTCATCCAGAAATCCCTCTGTAGTTGCCCAATTTATTGGGCTTCCAGGCCCATCGAAGCCCGATAAATCGGGCAACTACTTTACTCTCGGGCCACTACTCCTCTCCCACAAGGGGCGAGGGAACTTTTCCCAATCCCGATATTTCATCCCGCAACCGCCAGAGGAGCCATAATCCTGGCAAAGAAGACAGAGCCGTTATAAGAAAAAAGCCCGGCCACCCCACCTCCTCTACCAGATACCCGGATGTCGGGGCGATAAAGGTGCGTCCAAGGGCAGAAAGGGAAGACAACAGGGCATACTGCGTGGCGCTATAGCGCTGGTTACAAAGGGCCATCAGCAGGGATATAAAGGAAGCCGTCCCCATCCCTCCACTGATGTTCTCAAAGGCCACCGCAAAGATCAACATCCCGTAACTCTTCCCAGTCCACGCAAGCAATATAAATGACAGGTTAGAGACTGCCTGTAATATACCAAATATCAGGAGGGAGCGAAACAGGCCAAGTCGCACCATGATAGTCCCTCCCATGACTGCCCCAATGATCACAGAGACAAGTCCAAGCCCTTTATTGATGGTCCCAACATCCGTGGCAGTAAAACCAATTCCCCGCAGCAGAAAAGGTGTGGTCATGGTCCCTGCATAGGCATCACAGAGCTTGTACAGTACAATCAGAAGCAATATGACAGCAGCAGTCGGACGGGAAAAGAAATCCCTTAATGGCCCCCATACCGCCTCCTGTAAGGTCTTTGGATGAGAGACAGTTACACCAGGCTCCTGCCCCAAAAATGCACCGGCTATCCCAATGATCATCAACGCGGCCATCAGGAGATAGGTCTTCTGCCACCCGATCTGGTCAGAGAGGATAAGGGCCACAGCGCCACCCACCAGCATCGCGATACGATAGCCGGTCACAAATACGGCAGCCCCTAAGCCGCGTTCCTGATCACGAAGAATATCCGTACGATAGGCATCCGCCACAATATCCTGGGAGGCAGAGGTAAAGGCAACCATCAGGGCAATAGCACCCAGTAACCATAAGGCCTGTTTCGGAGAATGAAGGCTCATTACCGCAATGCCAAGCATGATACCTATCTGGGTAATGACGATCCAGCCTCTTCGCCTTCCAAGCAGAGGGGGCACAAATCGATCCATGACCGGAGACCAGAGGAATTTTAGCGTATAAGGCAATCCAATGAGGGAAAAGATGCCGATGGCACGAAGATCCACACCATCCACTGTCATCCACGCCTGCAATGTCCCGGATGTCAGCACCAGTGGCAGGCCTGAGGAAAAACCTAAAAGGGATAATACCGGGATACTACGGCTGCGGAATATCTTGAGATAGGGAGAATCTTTTATATTCATATTGTTTTTTACAGGACATTAGCATAAACTACCCGATATTATCAATCAAGACTATGAATGCTTCTGAAAATGAGAGAGAGTTAATCCTCTTAGGCAGATGGACTGTTGAGGAATTAGATCACATCATCCATGAATCCTCCGCAATCAAAGACGTTGGTGAAAGGATCTATTTTCTCTCCAGGCAATTTCTCGGTGTGGAGTATAAGGAATCCACACTGATTGGAGATATAGACAGACCTGAGGTCTTTGTCATCAATCTGGAGGGAGTCGATTGTCTCACCTTTATTGAATATATTGAGGCGATGCGTCTGTCGGGCTCTTTCTCTGAATTTACAAAAAGACTGAAACGGATAAGATATTGCCAGGGAACGGTCGCCTTTGACCTCAGGCATCACTTCTTTACTGACTGGGGTGAAGATAATTCAGAACTTATCGGGGATGTGACTGTCGAAATCGGTGGACAAAGGACGATGAGTTCCCCAAAAAGGCTGAACCTGAGGAGAGACGGGACCTATATCATTCCTGGGATTCGTCATACGGATCGGGTGATCCAATATATACCTGATGAAGCGGTAGATGAGGAGATTATGGACAGGTTAAAGACAGGAGATTATGCAGGCATCTACTCTGATGAGGATGGATTGGACGTCTCCCATGTGGGGATCATTGTCAAGATTAAAGATAGGATATATCTCCGGCACGCCTCGTCTCTCAAGGCTAAGAGAAGGGTGATAGATGAAGAGCTTAGGGCACATATCGCAAAAAAACCTGGCCTTATAGTTCTTAGGCCGAAACCAACACTTTCACTGGCATCTGCCCTCTGAACTCCATCTCCCCTCTTAAGCATCTTATGACCGCCTCCTGGGCCTGTTCATTCGCCTCATAGGCCGCGATGAGCACATCCGCCTCCTTGAAATAACGCAGGACATAAGGACTTCCAAAGGAGATGACGATAGACCTCTTTGCCTTTCTGATCAGTTCGACGACCCGCAATCTCTCTTCATCCTCTATGCCGGAGCTCCCCTTCCAGGCCGCCGTCTCAGTGAATATGGCCAATAGGACTATAGTGTCATCCCACTCAAAGATATTTTTAAAATGTCCCTCCCACAGAGAAGGCTCATAAAACCTATTCACCCCTGCAAGGACAACACGTGCCCTGCTCCCATCAGCAATTGGCAATATCCCTGACGTATGCTTCGCAAGGGTTATGGACCTGTCTGTGATCTGTTTTGAAAGGATATTGTGGCTATGGTAGTCGACTTCGACCCGCCTGATTTGCTGAAGTCCTGACTTTACCTTCAGGATACGATCAATTGCCGCATGGATACACCCTTCATCGATCACCTTTGCTTTGATAGCAGACAGGAGCTCTTTGACCGATAGATCAGGGTCCTCTGGATGAAGCAATACATCGACTCCTGCATTGATGCATCGTGCAGGGACATGATCAATGCCCATGAGGGCGGCCATATTGAGTGCATCGGTGAGGACCAAGCCTTCAAAGCCAAGCTCTTTTCGCAAGTACTCTTTAATCACTTTTTTCGACAAACTTGCAGGCATTGAACCAAGGGCCGGGATACGGAGGTGTCCGACCATGATACACCCGACACCTGTTCGGATGGCCTCCCTGAACGGCAATATATCCGTCCTCATCAAGTCTTTATACGATTTCGTAATGGTGGGAAGTGAGATGTGAGAATCTATAGAGGTATCACCATGGCCCGGAAAGTGTTTGGCGCAACTGAGGAGGCCTGAATCCTCAAGGCCCCTTATATACTCTGAGCCAAACCATGAAACGTCTTCGGGATTGTCAGAAAACGCCCTCGTACATATAATGGGATTAGACGGATTCTGATTCACATCCAAGACAGGGATCAGAGGCATGTTTATCCCAACATCTATCGCCTCATCGGCTATGGCCTTTATGGCCTCCCTGAGTATGGTAACATCTTCGGCTCTATCTCTATGAATCGCCGCTCTCACGGCCATCTGGCAGGGGAATAGGGTACTCCCCTTAATCTGCTGTCCCACTCCCCGCTCAATATCTGATGCAATGAATAGGGGGATCTCAGACAGGGACTGAATCTTATCAATAAAGGATTTTAACTCATCCCGCTCTCCTCCAAAGAGGATAAACCCTCCAATCCCTTTATTGACAAGCTCAAGGATCCTTTCCTGGTAGGCCTGAGAATGGATATTATCCCCATCAAGCCTGCTGACGATGATCTGATAAAATCTATTTTCGGGAGTCTTCAGTTTATCCTGCATGAATCCGTTTCTCGCAATGACAGGTGATACAGGAAGGATTATACCATGTATGTTACGACCTTCTCTACCTGACAGCAGGATAATTCAGGAAGGGTCCCCCGCAATGATCCGCAGAGGGAGAGAGACTGTAATAGACTTCCACCGCTTTACGTCCCCAGTCAGGTTTGCTATATCAGAAACGATATAGTGTTCCTGATGGAAACATTTAGGCAAATCCCCTGATTGACAAACTAATCTCTATGGCATATAAGACTATATGCGAATTCGTACCATCGTCTTTATCTCTCTTCCCCTCTTATCTTTACTATTCGTCCTGCAAGTCTCTGCATTGGACATCGATGGTAGTGCCCTGAATATGGCCAGGGATAGTAAAACCTCTCTTGCTGTCACACCCCATGCGCTCAACCCTTTTCTTACCTTCAGAGAAAACACCCCTTATGTTACCTGGACAGAAATGGATGCCAATGGGATCTCCCGCATCTATGTCAGGCATAAAGAGGGAAAAGAATGGGTTTTGGATGGAGGCCTTTTGAACCAGTCTTTAACAGGTCATGTCGCATCCCCTGCCCTTGCCTCTGTGGGTAACCATCTCTATGTAGCGTGGAGCGAGGTCGATACAAAGCATATCTCACAGGTCTATATAAAAGAATGGGATGGGGAAAAATGGCTTCAGAAATGGGGAGGCATTAATATAAATCCAGCAAACAGTGCCTCAAGTCCGGTTTTGTCTGGAAATGACTCCTCCCTTTATATTGCCTGGACAGAGCTTAATTCAGCAGGTATTTCTTTGATTCAAGTAAAACAATGGGATGGTAACTCCTGGAAACCTCTTGGGGATAGCATCAATAGAAACGCGAAAAGGCATGCCCTGACCCCATCCCTGGCGGGTGGAAAAGATAGCGTCTATCTTGCCTGGGCAGAGTATGACGATCAAAGTATTGCTAAAATCTATGTTAACCGCTGGGATGGAAAGCAATGGGAACCCCTTGGAGAGACCGTTAATACCGACCCTGAGAGGCACGCCTTGTCACCCTCATTATCACTTGCAGGTTCCTCCCCGTACATAGCATGGATGGAATACAATACAGAGGGTGTCTCACAGATTTATGTGAAGCGCTGGAATGGAAAGGAGTGGGTACAGATTGGCGGAAGCCTCAATGGGAATAGTTCAATGCATGCCTCTGTCCCTTCGCTGTGCATGAAAGGTGGTATCCCTTATGTGGCATGGACAGAGATTGATAATACGGGGATCCCCAATGTCTATTTAAAAGGATGGAGAAGACATTCCTGGCTTCAGGCTGACAGGGCCCTTAATATTGATATGGAAAGGGCCGCTGCCGCACCTTTTATCGCTGTTAACGATGATACCATTTATATTGCCTTCATCCAGATAGATGAGAGGGGCATCTATCAACTCTATGTAAAAGAGTTGAATAACACAGACTTCCATGAGACAGCGCAGGGAAACAGTAAAAGTACATCCTCCCCTGTCCTATCAGCACAGGGAGGAGAAAAAAAGAAGGGAAGGACATTTTTTACTTCAATGCCTAAGGACCCTAAGGCAAAGGATTTTCCCCCACCACTCGCCTTTAAGAATCTGCCCAGAACCCCTATGGGAGAGGTTAACTGGATGGAGGGAATTCGTGGAGGCCTGCTTAAACCCTTTGACTCCACAGACCCGGAGGCAAGGCCTCCCCTCTCTCTCAATCTGGATATACTCTTACCAGTCAAGAAGGAGTTTGGGATCCCTGATGTCGTCTTCCCTCACCTATCCCATTCTATGTGGCTTGATTGCAGAAACTGTCACCCTACCATTTTCGCACCCAAGAGAGGGGGGAACCCCATCACCATGCACCGGATCCTCGAAGGTGAGTATTGCGGACGGTGCCATGGTGTGGTCGCCTTCCGTCTGTATGATTGCTTCCGCTGCCATTCTTCCCCCTCTGAGTGAGAATAGCAGCAGGCAGGTGTCCCTTCTATTAATTATCATGGCATGACTTCGAATACCTCCACAAGCCCTATGCCAGTCCCATTATTCACCCCGCTGACTACCGCACTGTAACTCCCGGGCGGCAGGGTGATCAGGATCGCAGACTCATTGCCGCATCCCGGTGGGGCCGATGTCTGACCAGGATTGGGCCGGCATGGGTCTAAACCCGTGGCGCTGATCTCTGTCACGCCACCGCAGGCGTACCCGCTGGAGGCACAGAGTGGGTCACTCGTCTGCCAGTTATCATTCTGGGCGATATAGGCCCCGGCAGAAGATGAATAAAGCCTGATCATGGGATTCGCAAGAGTTCCTGTGATATTGAATGGAGCGCCTCCCATAGAAGGTCCGCGCCCCCGTATCAGAACCGTCTTTGGCACACTCCCCTCGATGATAAAACCACCAATCATCCGCTTATCCCCAGTCTGCACCTGAGCGCGCGTGGAGATGTTCGTGGGTCTTGAAACAGCACTCACGATCGTATCTTGCGCCACGCTGTTATTGGCCGTGTTGGGATCCATCTCATTGCCTGACACGGTGGCGGTATTGCTGATCGTACCGGTTGCGCCGGTCTGTACCTCAATCGTCACCGTGGCCGAGGCGCCATTGGCCAGACTGCCAAGACTGCAGGTAATGGTGCTGGTCCCACTGCATGGCGACCCCTGACTTGGGGCGGCTGACACCAATGTCACAGTCGCAGGCAATGTATCTGTCACAGTCACCCCGGTGGCTGCGTTCGGCCCGTTATTGGTTACAGTAATCGTGTATATAATGTTTGCCCCCACACCTACGGGATCAGGGGAATCGGTCTTGGTAATGGCAAGCTCGGCATCCGTATTGATATTGCAGCCCTCATCAATCTGACTGTTACAGTTATCATCTATACCATTGCATACCTCTGTGGCGCCAGGATGAACGGATGCATTGCTGTCATTGCAATCAGAACTGTTTGAGACATAGCCTGCCGGTGCTGTACATGCCTGTGTGGTAGGTGAGACACTGCCGTATGTGTCAGCATCGGCGTCTCGGTAGTAGGTGTTCTGCACACCCTCATCTACCTGGCCATTGCAGTTATCGTCCACCAAGTTACAGATTTCGGTAGCTCCCGGGTGCATGGATGCGTTGCTGTCGTTGCAATCAGAACTGTCGGAAACATACCCTGCGGGTTGGGTAGATGCCAGCGTGGTAACTATAGGATTACCGTATGTATCACCGTCAGCATCACGATAATATGTATTTAGCATATCGAAGGTAGCCGTCACCGACTGGGCACTATTCATCGTCACAGTGCAGGTCCCCGTCCCGCTGCACGCCCCGCTCCAACCGGTGAAGGTTGAGGTCGCGTCCGGCACGGTGGTCAGAGTCACCACCGTGCCCGTATCAAAACCCGCACTGCAGCTCACCCCGCAATCAATCCCTGTTGGGCTTGAGGTCACGGTGCCGATTCCGCTTCCGGTCTTCAATACAGTGAGCGGGATAAGTCCTGATGTAATTAAAAAACCGTGGGGCTTTGAATCATCATAGCGCCCTACAATTTCACCAACATTCCCAAGACCAAATTCCGGAACACTTCCAAGGTTATTGTTTATACCATATGCATTTGCAGCCTGACCGGTACTAGGAACATCGAGGAGGGTGTACGTAGTCCCATCATAGAAAAATTGCCAAGACATTGGGTACATTACAAATCCCAACCAGATTGGTATAGACCCCGTTCTGATAGACAAAACTTCCGCTACCAAGTACTTGATTACCATTGGGATTAAAGTATCCCGCGATTTGTCCGCTGTTGTTGATTCCAGTCACCCTGGTAAATGGGGCTCCTGGAAAATCAAGAATAGCAAACACAGAACCGTCAAAGACATATCCGTGGTAACCATATTGATCGTAAACGTCACCAACAATGTGACCACAATCGTTAATACCGCTGGCAATGCTATTGATACTACCGGGAACATCGATTGTGAAAAAAGACGTGCTGCCTGGGAGCCCGGCCGTTCTAGAACATATGACGGCAGAGGGAGAACTGAGTTCCACCACAAAGGCGTCAGAGCTGCCGCCTATCGACGACTGGAGAGGACCCACGGTAGGAAAGTTGCTCGAACTGGTATCCCCCGTCACATAGGTGTTACCCAAGGCATCCACCGCAATACCACGTCCCTTGTCATCGCCGCTGCCCCCCAGGTAGGTGGAATAGATCAGCCCAATCCCGGCGGAATCGAACTTCGTCACAAAAGCGTCCCAGACACCCCCAAATACTCCCTGTACCGGGATAGCCGTAGGGAAGTTAGTGGAATATGTCGTACCTACCACATACGCGTTTCCGAAAGCATCCACCGCGATTCCATTACCACTGTCAGCGTCGCTGCCTCCCAGGTAGGTCGAGTAGATCAACGCTGTACCGGCGGCATTGAACTTCATCACAAAAGCGTCAATAGAACCTCCCCCAAAAACCTCTTGCACCGGGCTTGCCGTGGGGAAGTTGGCGGAACCGGTCTCGCCCGTCACATAGGCGTTACCCAAGACATCCACAGCAATGCCCCAGCCAAATTCACCGCCGCTACCGCCCAGATAAGTGGAGTAGGCCAGCGCCGGGTCGATGATGAGGGGATGGGTTTTGTCATAGGAGGCGAGTTCGAAACTATAGGTAAAGCGATGTTCGTGGCTGTTATCCAAATTTGTGTTTTGGTCGTTGTGGACAGATGGAGAGGCAATCTCAAAAGACTTCCCCTCACCCCTGCCCTCTCCCGCAAGGGGAAAGGGAGACAATGATGGCTCATGGGATTCGCTCATCGCAAGGATATTATTTGACAGAATTTTGAACTTGCCAGCTACTTCCACCTGCTTACCATCTATCTCCTGATAGATATGAGGTTTCTTCTGAATGATCTTGTCTTCCTGTAAGACAATTTCAAGGTTGCCTTCTTCCGTAACATTTATACCTTTTATTCCCTCATAGGCAAACTGTACTTTTGATGGATCAGCTCCAGGTTTTACGATGATATCGTATTCCAGTTGACGGTTGTTGCCGTAAAATTTGATGTCAATGCCGGGATAAACTTCTTTGTAGAGTACGGCCTGATAAGTTGGGATGTTGGTCTGCCATTTCTTGGGATCGTTGCCGATGAAGTAGTTGACCTTGCCTGCCTGCCGGTCTACTGCGATTATTTCAGGGTTTGGATTGGCGTTGAGGAACGTGAGCTTGATATTATCGGAGGTATAAGATTGCTTCGCTTCGCTCGCAATGAGAGCACTGCTGGACAGACCTGAAGGTGTGTCCCTACCTGCTTTTTCAGAAGGCCCAATAAATTGGGCAACTACATCTGACCTCTTATCCCCTGCTACCTGTTCACTCCGCAGGCTAAAGCCTGCGGCTACCTCCGTTTTCTCTCCTTTGACTAAAGAAAGATAGACACCTTACTTTGTGAAGTAGGTGGCATGACCGCTCCCCTTCTCGTAGACCTTCACCTTCTCATCCACCTGTCCATCGTTC
>JAHFEQ010000081.1 GCA_023248395.1 Nitrospirota bacterium | reverse complement strand
TCCTCCATCGCAATCGGGGTGATCAACTCCGCCTCTATCGTTACATTGTCCCCGGGCATCACCATCTCCACCCCCTCAGGCAACTTCGTTATCCCGGTCACATCCGTCGTCCTGAAATAAAACTGCGGCCGGTATCCATTGAAAAACGGCGTGTGCCGGCCCCCCTCCTCCTTCGTCAATATATACACCTCTGCCTTAAACTTCGTGTGCGGCGTAATACTCCCGGGTTTCGCCAACACCATCCCCCGCTCAACCTCCTCCTTCTTCGTCCCCCGCAACAAGACCCCAAGATTGTCTCCGGCCTGACCCTCATCCAATACCTTACGAAACATCTCGACCCCCGTCACTACCGTCTTCTGTGTGGGCTTTATCCCGACAATCTCAATCTCTTCCCCCACTCGCACCACCCCGCGCTCTACACGCCCCGTCACCACCGTCCCACGGCCGGATATACTAAACACATCCTCAATCGCCATCATGAACGGCTTATCAATATCACGCTTCGGCATCGGGATATACTCATCCACCGCCTTCATCAACTTCATGATCGGACCACACTTCGCACACTCATCCTTCCCGCACCCGCACTCCACAGCCTGCAGCGCACTCCCCACCACGACCGGTATATCCTCCCCGGGAAAACTGTACTTGCTCAATAACTCCCGTACCTCTAACTCCACCAAATCCAATAACTCCTTGTCATCCACCATGTCCGCCTTATTCAAAAAGACCACAATGTACGGCACCCCTACCTGACGCGCCAATAAAATGTGCTCCCGCGTCTGAGGCATCGGACCATCCGCCGCACTCACCACCAGGATCGCCCCATCCATCTGCGCCGCCCCGGTAATCATGTTCTTCACATAGTCCGCATGACCAGGACAATCCACATGCGCATAATGCCGGCTCGTCGTCTGATACTCTACATGCGATATGCTGATCGTTATCCCACGCTCCTTCTCCTCCGGCGCCTTATCAATCTGATCATACGGAATATAGTCCGCCAATCCCCTCTTGTGCAATAACATCGTGATCGCCGCCGTCAATGTCGTCTTACCATGATCTACATGACCTATCGTCCCTATATTGATATGCGGCTTCTTCCTCTCAAACTTTGCCTTTCCCATAGTATCTCCTCCTATATGCTATGTCTGCTACCAACTACCTATTAACTGCTACCTAATTTCTGGAGCCCTTGACCGGAATTGAACCGGTGACCTCCTCCTTACCAAGGAGGTGCTCTAACCGACTGAGCTACAAGGGCCTGGAGCGGGAGACGGGATTTGAACCCGCGACAACCAGCTTGGAAGGCTGGGACTCTACCGCTGAGCTACTCCCGCGAGTTGTTTCTGAAAAATGCCCATCTGCAGCGTCAGGACTGCGGATTTGAGCCTCAACGTACACGACCCGTTGCATTTTCGCTTCGCGAGCAACGGGTACCCCGACGCCTCGGCTCAAATCCTCGTCCTTCCTTGCACCTGGACATTTTTGAGAAACAACTCAAATCAGACTACCTCTTCTTTTCCCCCAATCAAATGGTGGGGAGGGGAGGGTTCGAACCTCCGAAGCTATACAGCGACAGATTTACAGTCTGTTCCCTTTGTCCACTTGGGTACCTCCCCCTGAAGCTGGCGAAGGGACTTGAACCCCCGACCAGCTGATTACAAATCAGCCGCTCTACCGTCTGAGCTACGCCAGCAAAACTTTAAATATATATAAGAAATACGATATTTAGTCAAATCTTGAATTTATTCTATTACCCCTGATTTTCAGATATTGTTGAGTTTATTCCCTGGATTTTCTTAATAAAACTCCTAATATCGTTCTGTATCTGCAGATTGTGATCTTTTAACCCTCTGCTTAGCTATCTCAAATAGAATAATGCCAGATGCAACCGACACATTCAGGGAACTTACCTGACCAAAGAGTGGAATTTTGACCCTGACATCACAGGCCTTGCGAATAGACTCTCTTATCCCCCGCCCCTCTCCACCGATTACAATCCCCAAAGGAATATCATAAGAGACGGTATTATACTCTTTTTCACCTTCCATATCAAGCCCATAAATCCACAGTCCATGATCCCGCAACCATTCAATCGTATTCAGCAGATTTGTTGCCCGCGAGATCTTCATATGTTCAATAGCCCCGGCAGATGTTTTTGCCACTGTACTGCTTAACCCGGATGAGCGATGTTTGGGAATAATGATACCATGAACCCCTGCACCATCCGCGGTCCTTATTATCGCACCCAGGTTCCGGGGATCCTCAACACCATCCAGGAGCAATATAAAAGGATTCTCCTTCCTGCCTTCCGCAATATCAAAGATCTCATCTACAGACGAATAGCCCTTTACTGCCACAAAACCATAGATGCCCTGATGCTTTTTTGTGCCGGATATCCTGTCTAAGGACTCTCTGCCTTCAAAATGAACAGGGATATTCTGGTGCCGGCATAGCCTGACGATCTCCTCAATTCCTTTACTGTGAGTACCCTTCGCTATATAGACCTTATCAAACTCTCTGGTCCCTGCCTTGAGTGCCTCCAGTATAGGATTAATGCCGAATAAGCCCTCTCTTTTTGTGCTCAACGCTTTATCCTGGTAGTTCCATCCGGCCTGTCTTCTATGATAATACCCGCTTTCGACAACTGATCCCGTATCTCATCAGCCCTTTTCCAGTCACTCCTCTTGCGAGCATCTTTTCTCTCTGTAATAAGTTTATTTATTACTTCTTCAGAAATTGTAACAACTCCAGTAGCAGTAACTTTCGCTGTAGCTATAAGCGTAAATTCTCCTTCTACTACTTTTCCTCTTTTAGCAAACTCCCATTTCTTGGGTTCAAAAGAAAAGAGTCCAAGGATGCTACCAAAGGTCTTGAATAAATTTTCCAGTTCTACCGCCACCTCCACGGAAATCCCTTTATCGATATAAGTATTCACCTCTCTTCTCAGCTTCTGAAGACTTGCTATCGCCGCAGCGCTATTAAAGTCATCATTCATTGCTTCTGAAAATTCTCTCGTGCACTCTGACAAGGCTTGATGAACATCCCTTTCAAATCCCCCCTTCAATCCCCCTCTTTCCTCCTTTAATAAAGGGGGATTCATGAGCATTTCATTTATCTTCTGGAACAATGCATAGAAGCTATCCAATGCCGCATGGGCAGAAACCATCCCCTGATCAGAAAAATCAACGGGGCTCCTGTAGTGAGTGGATATGAGAAAATATCGCAATACCTCTGCTGTTATCCGGGATGAGTAGCGATATTTTTCAAAGACCTCCCTGATCGTGAAAAAATTTCCCAGGGACTTGGACATCTTCTCCTGATTCACATTGACAAATCCATTATGAATCCAGTATCTGACAAAAGGCCTCCCTGTATATGCCTCGCTTTGGGCGATCTCATTCTCATGATGTGGGAAAATTAAGTCCTTCCCACCTCCATGAATATCGAACGTATTTCCAAGGTACTTCATAGACATTGCAGAACACTCGATATGCCATCCGGGCCTGCCGCCTCCCCAGGGACTGCTCCATACCGGCTCACCGGCCTTTGACGCCTTCCACAGGGCAAAATCAAGGGGGTCTTCCTTTTTCTCATCAACCTCCACCCGTGCCCCGGCCAACATCTCTTCTGGATTACGCTTTGAGAGTTTGCCATATTCTTCAAAACTCTTTACCCGGTAATAGACGTCCCCATCTGTCCTGTAGGCACAGCCCTTCTCTATCAACCCATCAATGATCTTCTGCATCTCGTCGATGTGATCCGTGGCCATGGGCTCTATATCTGCGTTCATGACCCTCAGCAAATTCATGTCATCGTTATATTCTTTAATATACCTCTCTGCAATTTCCTTCCAGCCAACTCCATCCCTCTGCGCCCTTGCAATAATCTTGTCATCAATATCTGTAAAGTTTTTTACATAGGTCACCTTAAAACCCTTATGCTCCAGGTACCGCCTTATGATATCAAATACCAGGGCACTCCTGGCATGTCCTATATGACATACATCGTAAACAGTAACACCACAGACGTACATACCCACCTTGCCCGGCACTATCGGTTCAAAGGGCTCTTTTTCCCCTGTAAATGTATTATAGATTTTGATCATCTCACCTCTCCCACCCATGCTCTCCTATCAGGGGAACAAATATACATGGAAAAAGCGGCGTGGTAATTACCCCTTCTGGTGTCCTGACTACCCTGGTCAATATCTGAGAATATCTATCCCCCACAGGGATGATCAATCTCCCTCCTTCTTTAAGTTGTTCAATGAGCGGTGCGGGGATCTCAGGCGCACCTGCTGTAATAATGATACCGTCATAAGGACCCTCCTCCTTCCACCCCAGGGTCCCATTAAAAACCTTTACAGAAATATTGATATAGCCCAACTCCTCTAACAATCTCTTTGCCCGCATGGTCAGCGTTGCAATCCTTTCAACAGAGTAGACATGCCATGCAAGTTCCGCAAGTACAGCCGCCTGATAACCTGAACCTGTCCCAATCTCCAGAACCCTTTCATGACCTTGCAGCTCCAGCGCCTCAGTCATAACTCCTACCATATACGGTTGAGAGAGGGTCTGTCCTTCCCCTATTGGGAGCGCATAATCTCCATAGGCCTGACTCTGGAGTTCCTCCCCGACAAACAGATGACGTGGCACCCTCCTCATGGCAGACAGTACCCTCGGGGCCTTAATCCCTCGCGGTATAAGCTGCTCATCGACCATCCTGTTACGGAGTTCTTCGAAATCAATCATTGGAATTTGACAACATCGTAAAAACCTGGCCGTGTCTCTGTGGTTAATCTGACTTATATATTCCTGATTCTGTCTTCAAGAATGGATTCCCATGTATGGAGAGTCTTTAATGCACTGTATTCAGTAAGGTCAAGCCGGAGGGGGGTGATGGACACCATCCCCTCTTCAATAGCAGAAAAATCACTGTCTTCTGTCTTTTCCCATGAAAGCCTGCCCCCGCCGATCCAATAATATTTCTTACCTCTCGGATCAACTTTTTCGATAATAGCATTTTCATCATAGATCCTCTTCCCCTGCCGCGTAATCCTGATCCCCTTTATCTCCTTCAAATCAAGATTGGGGACATTCACATTGAGTAACACGCCAGGTGGGAGTGACCGCTCTTTTATCAGCAGGGCAAGATAGAGTGCTATCCTGGCAGACGTCTCAAATTTGTAATCGCCATCCGCCACATGAGAGATTGCAAAAGAGGGTATCCCAAGGAGGGTTCCTTCAAATGCAGCAGATACAGTACCGGAATAGGTAACATCATCCCCTAAGTTTCCACCCTTGTTGATACCGGACACAATGATATCAGGCCGTTCAGACAATATCCCATTAATGGCTAAGTTAACACAGTCGGTCGGTGTCCCATTAACGCTATATATCTTATCTCCAAGTTGCTCTAATCTGAGAGGTTTATGAAGAGTCAGTGCATGGCTCGCAGCACTTCGCTCTCTATCCGGGGCAATGATATATACATCCCCTATACTTCTCAGGGCATCGGCCAGTATCTGTATACCTGGTGAGTGTATCCCATCGTCGTTGGAAACTAAGATAAGCATGTTAAATTTGGTCGGGGCGAGCCGACTTGAACGGCCGACCACTCCCACCCCAAGGGAGTGCGCTACCAAACTGCGCCACGCCCCGATATGTTATCGGAGTATTTCCAGAACCCCTTTCAATTCGTCTACCACTTTCTGAATCACGGCAGGGTTATTACTGGCTTGCTCCTGAAGTCTCTTCCTGGCCCCGGCAATCGTAAACCCCTCCTCATAAAGCATTCTCTTTATCTTCAGGACTGTATCTATGTCCTTCTGTTCATAGACCCTTTGACCCCCTCTGTTTTTCCTCGGAGATAATGCGGAGAATTCAGATTCCCAATACCGCAATACATAGGCCTCCAATCCGGCAATCTTACTAACCTCACTTATCTTATAGAACAGTTTCATTGATAATATCCATAGTCAGAATCTAAACAGATGGCATTCTCATTTTGACTTCTGACTTCTAACTTCTGAATCCTGTCCATTCACATACTGCTTAAATATGTGGCTTGGCCTGAATGTGACAACCTGGCGCGGAGATATTCCTATCTCTTCCCCTGTTTTCGGATTCCTTCCCTTCCGCTCCCGTTTCTTTCGCACTACAAAATTTCCAAAACCAGCAATCTTTACGGTCTCGCCATTCTTTAAACTCTCCTTCAAGGTGCCTAAAACAAGCTCTACAATATCCAGGGCCTCTTTTTTAGAAATTCCTATCTTCTCATAAAGCTCATTCGCAATATCTACTTTTTTCACAACCGCTTCCTCCAATGCCTAATTAGTTAATGCTCAAAAATGCACATCATCCGCATTTTTCAGCATTAACTATCTAACAGCTGGAAAATATTACAATAAACAACCGTCAGTGTCAAGAAGATAAGACCGCAACGATCTCAGGCTGATACTTTCCTTCTTTTTGAACCCTTTTATTATACGTCCAGAGACCCCTATAACATAACAGCAGGGAGGCAATGCCGCATAATGCAGCCCATACGTCCGTCCCCCCAATTCTCTTACCTACAGCGCCTCCGATAACAAAACTAATGAGGGGAATGATATAGACAATAAAAGACGCCTTTAAGAAGGTCTTGGGCTGCATAGCAACCTCTACCCTCTCACCTACATGGGCGCCAAGATCGTTCCTGGCCTCGATCACGACATTTGGACCTTCTATAGGCTTGCACATCGGACGGGAGGCACATCCATCGCAGGAAGTCCCGCGCATTGCCCTGACTCTGGCCATTCCATCAAAGACCTCAATAACGACACCCTCTTCTTTCATTCTATCATCCATAATACACCTTCTACCTGCCCAAACCCTGCTCCTTATCCTTCAGCAACTTATACTCAATACCATCCACCAATGCCTGCCAGCTCGCTTCTATAATATTCTCTGAGACCCCTACTGTCCCCCACTTCTTGTGATGATCCCCTGATTCAATCAACACACGGACCCTCGATGCCGTCCCCCTCACCCCTGTAAGTACCCTGACCTTATAATCGATAAGGTGCACCTCCTTCAAAGAAGGATAGAATTTCTCTATCGCCTTTCTTAACGCGTTGTCCAGAGCATTCACCGGTCCGCTACCCACTGCCGCCGTATGTTCGATCTCATCGTCAACCTTCAGCATGATCGTTGCCTCAGAGATCGGCGCCTCGTCCTCTCTTCTCTTCTCTACAATCACCCTGAACCCTATCAGGTTAAAAAATCTCTTATGTAAGCCGAGAGACCTCTTCATCAACAATTCAAAGGATCCCTCAGCACCCTCAAACTGATACCCCCGGTCCTCCATCTCCTTTAATACCTGTAAGACCTCCTGGAGCTTTGGCCGGTCTTCCTGCTTTACTGTAATCCCATACTCGCCGGCCTTGTGTATAATTGTACTAAAACCCGAGTAGTCTGATATGAGAGTCCTCTGGATATTACCCACATCACCAGGCCTTATATGTTCATAGGTGTTGGATCTTTTCCTGACCGCATGCACATGAAGCCCCCCTTTGTGGGTAAAGGCGCTATCCCCTACATACGGTTGGCGACGGTTTGGAGGGATATTGGCAATCTCGCTTACAAAGTGTGACACCTCACGAAGCCGCTGTAATTGCGCATCGGACAGGCACCCTATCCCTAATTTGAGCTTTAGATTCGGTAGGATGGAGCAGAGGTTTGCATTTCCGCATCTTTCGCCAAGACCGTTTATTGTTCCCTGAACAATCGCGGCACCTGATTCTACGGCGATGAGGGAATTCGCAACGGCCACATCAGAATCGTTGTGGGAATGTATGCCGAAACAGGATTTGACCTCACGCCGTGTGTCCCTGAAGATCCTTCTTATCTCATCGGGCATCGTCCCCCCATTGGTATCACAGAGCACAATCCAATCCGCACCGGCACGCAGGGATGCCCTGAGGGTCTGGATTGCATATCCCGGGTCTGACTTAAATCCATCAAAGTAGTGCTCTGCGTCAAAGAAGACCTGTTTCCCCTTTGACTTCAGGTATGCCACGGAGTCCTCTATCATCTCGATATTTTCTTTAAGGGAAACACCGAGGGCCTCCTTGACCTGGAAATCCCAGCTCTTTCCGACAAGCGCAACATAGTCTGTATCTGCATGAAGGAGGGCCCCTATGTTAAGGTCTGTCTTGGCATGAGCAGATGCCTTTCTTGTACTTCCAAAGGCAACGATCTTTGAATTCTTAAGGGGAAGAGATTTTATATCCTTAAAGAACCGGGTATCTTTGGGATTTGCTCCAGGCCATCCCCCCTCTATATAATGTATCCCCAGATTGTCTAACTGTTCTACGATCCTTAACTTATCTTCGAGGGTAAAGGAAACATCCTCGGCCTGGGCGCCATCCCTGAGCGTTGTATCGT
>JAHFEQ010000030.1:3955-22443 GCA_023248395.1 Nitrospirota bacterium | reverse complement strand
TTATCCTGTCCGTTAATTTCTCTGTCATTATTAAACATGATGGCTCCTCCTTTTTGTTATTGGAGAACCATCATTGCACAGCCTGTATATTATGAAAAGATGCGGTTAATTGAGCGCTTACATTACAAAAATAAAACATCCTGAAATAGATGGCAAAGAGGAAGAGATCAAAGAATGCTTAAGGAATCCTGTTGAGGTAAGAAAAAGTTCTGAGGATGAAGAAGTCCTTTTGTATTACAAACAAGAAGGAGCCTATTTTTTATGTGTTGTCGTTAGACATCTTAACGGCGAAGGGTTTATAATAACGGCATATATAACGGACAAGATCAAGGAAGGAGAGGTCGTATGGAAAAAATAACGATAACTTATGATAAGGTTGGCAATACTCTGGATGTCTGGTTCTCAAAACCAAGACCCTGCATAAATGAAGAGATTGGGAATGGCATTATCCTGAAAAAGGATGAAAAGGGAGAGGTAATCGGGTTTGAAAAGATAAACTATCTAAAAAAAGAAAAGCCTGAAGATGTGCAATCACTACCGTTAGAAGTTGCCGTTCTATAGTGTGCTAAAATTGTGCTAATTTTGTGCTAAAATAATTCCAGGAGGGCATAAAATACGCTAATAGACATAATCATTAGAACGCTTGTAACTCCTTAATTTTAAAGGCATATCTGGAAACAAGGCCAAGAATCAAGGAGTTATGAAATTATCTCTTAAAGCCTTCGCAATGCCAAGGTCACCGGTTCGATCCCGGTACCCTCCACCAATGTTTTCAAGGGGTCGTGCTTGGGATGGCCTCAAAGCAACCATATCCTGCCTGGTGTTCCCATGTCAGCAGTCCCCTCCTTGGACCCGGGGGGGTTTATACATACTCCCCAATCCATATCCCAGTGATGTTCATCTTTAAAGTTGCCCTTATATAAAGGACGCCACCATTTACAACCGCATGAGCAATCAGAAAAGGTTTCGTCTGTTGCCCGCCGCTTTATATTTCCACCCTATTCACCGTAGTCTGTAGGCAATACTTTGACAACATACACCACCTCCGATTTACGCTATCGGGCTTCGGGCTATCCTGCCTCACGACAGTTTCGCACTTGCTCCCCTGTCTCTGCCTCTTTATTCGTCTTTGAATTTTACTGTAGCAGTATGGTTAACGGCATGGATCTGGTTGACCAGCCGTCTGAGTTGCTTAAGGTATTTATTGTACATATGATCCCGTTTTCTCCTTTACTTTTCCCTCTTTTTCATCAATAATTCGAATATGCATCCTGAGACACTAACCCCGTTAGAGGAAGTATTGATCAACAGGTTCATCGAGGTTATCAGTAGTTCAAAGGATGTTGAGTCCGTATACCTTTTTGGTTCAAGGGCCAGGGGAGAAGGAGATATCGAGAGTGATATTGATATCGCTGTTGTTGTTAAAGACAGGGAGATGATCAAGGATGTCACCCGTCGGGTGGTGGATGCCTCCATAAAGATTGGGGAAGAATTGGATATCAGCGGCGAACTCACACTAAGCCCGATTGTCATCGAAGAGGCTTTGTTGAAGGGGGATATCGGGATTGGGAAAAGAATCAGGGATGAGGGGGTCTTTTTATGGTCAAAGAGATTGAGAAGGAAGAAAGAAAAGGCTACATAACCGGCGCACTGAACCTTTCGAAAGAGAAGATAGAAGGCGCGATTGATGCCTACAGGAGAGGGAATTATGGCCAGGTGCTCTCTTCTTTATATTACGGTTACTTTCATCTCATTAAAGCCCTGTTGTACCAGAAAGGCTTTGACCCCAAAAGCCATGAAGGGGTTTACTCCATGCTGAACCTCCATTTCATCAAACCCGGTACATTGGATAAGAAATACAGCAGGCTCTTTGAACATCTCCATAAGGCCAGGGAGATTGCAGACTATAATCCCCTTGCCCCGAAGTACGACAGGGGAGATGCCTCCGGATACATCCAGACATTTTCTGAAGTCGTTCCGGGGATCATAAAAATGATCGGGAATTATGATAAATATTCTATACCGGTCTCAAGGTCTGTAGAGGAGTTAAGGCTACTCATCCAACAATAGGAGTCAGGAGACAGAGGCGATTACTATATTTTTTTTCTTACTTCACTTACCCGAAGCATTTTGACTCCGGGTCTTTTAATCTCTCCCTTTTTTAATGCTCTCGGCAGAGATTCGTGGCCTAAGGGTTGCAGGATCGTGATAGTAGGATAGCAAAATAATTTCCCTATGACTGCCTCCTCCTGTGAAAGAAAAAGAACGAGATCACCGTCCTTGACCCTGGAGTTTGGCTCGATTAAAAGTAGATCCCCTTCGCTTATGATGGGGCTACTAAGCAAGTCAGCGGCAGCTATAAGGTAGAAAGCATCCTGATCGCTGGACAGGGAGGGTTCAAAGGAGCCGGTTTTTCCTTCCAGATCAAAGGCCTTCTTCAACCCTTTGAGCTTATCCAATGTGATGACAGGCAACATCTTCGGGGTTGGATAGGCGGGCATCTCCTCTCTTATTATCACCGGTTCTTCTATCAGTTTAGATGCGGTTACCCCCAGACTGTCCGCTAATTTTCGTATCGTTTCTGCTTTAAGATTCTTTTGTTGACCGGTCTCTATCCTGGCAATACTTGCCTGAGAGATACCGCTTCTATGACTCAATTCGAGCTGGGAAATTCCAATCTTCTCCCTGAGATTTTTCAGGCGTTTACCAATATTTTTCATAATGACTTGTTTTACACATAATGGATTATATTTATCAATAACACACGTGAATATGATATTGACATGTTCTATACACCAATGTATTATATGCATTAATTTTTAAATGTGAGGTGGGGGTGGGAATGGGGAAGAGAGAAGAAAAAATTCTCGAAGTCTTAAAGGCCTACAAAGAGTACCAGCCTCCTAATGGCGAGGAACAATTTCTAAGAGAGGTATTCAATAAGACTTCAGAAGAACTGGTTACCGTCTGTAAACAAGTTCCATATTATAAACTATTTCTCATCCAAAAGGCCCTCTTTTCAGTTCTTAAAGACTGGAAGGTAAAAACAAGGACTAAAATAAATAGAAGTGGCACCAGGGCTCCCATTGAGTATGTCGCCTTTGATATTGGATATGGCACCAAAGAGGAGGCAATTAAAGAGGGCTCCATCGTACTTGTAAGCGCGGATGATCAGAGGCTTGTTGTAAGATTTGAGACCGACTATTTCGATGATATGGAAGAGGCGAGACCAGAAGTATTTCTGACATGTGCGAGAGAAAAGGAGGGATGGTTGGAAGAGGTCTGCCGGAGAATAGATGACTGGATGCTAAAGAACAACTACTTCAGGGGAAAGAAAATAAAACCGGATGGCAAATTTCTGGATATTAAGAAAGGGGGATACACCTGGGATGATATTATACTGGATCAAACTGTAAAAGGTGAGATCATACGAAACATCACGGATTATTTTGTCCTGCGGGAGATCTATCAAAAAAATAATCTCCCTTCTAAAAGAGGTATAATATGTTACGGTCCCCCGGGTACGGGTAAAACACTTTTGGGAAAGGTGCTTGCCTCACAAATCGGGGCGACCTTTATATGGGTCTCTTCATCGGATGTTGCAAGCGCTAAAAGTATTTCAATCATCTTTCAGATGGCACGGGAATTATCCCCCACGATATTATTCTTTGAAGATGTTGATCTCTTTGCCTCGATCAGAGACTACAATGATAATACAAAGGTGCTTGGAGAATTACTTGTCCAGATGAATGGTTTTATAGAGAACAATGATCTTTTTATCATTGCAACCACCAATGATATCAAGGTCATTGAACCGGCTTTAAAAAACAGGCCGAGCAGATTTGACAGTCTTATTGAATTCAAACCCTTTGATGAGCAACTCAGGGCCAGGATGATGGCACAACTATTGAAAGACCACAAGATCATCAAAGGGGAGAGCTACGACCTCCTTGCAAGGAGAGTGGCCAAACTGACTGAGGGTATTACCGGGGCAGAGATGAAGGAGTTTTTTATCGCAGCACTTAAACTGGCAGTGGAAAAGAGGTGTATGGATGAACAGGACAGGGTCATCCTCTCCTATGAATTATTTAAAGATGTAAGGGAAAGAATCGGGATAGGTCAGAAAAGATTGGCAGGGTTCGGCGGTCACAATACCAGCCTGGATTAGAATTTTATCTCAGATAGTCTAAATCAGTATTTTAGACCCTCTTACGCATCAAGATAATCCTGGGTGTCGCAGGGGCTGTTTTATTTTTTGCAATCACCTATCTGAACATCTCCTATGCCAATAGATATAAGCCGCTCCCTGTATGGGATTTATTGGAGGGACAGTTTCAGATCCCAAGACTGGCCTTTCTTTCCTATTTGCAGGCCTGGCTTTTCACCGCAATCTTTCTTACAGTGATTGTGGTTGTCATCATCTATGCCATTAAACAATCTGCCCGCTTTACGGTCAAAGGGTTTTATAAGGGACTCCGGATGCGATAGACAGAAAGGCTCTGGAGATATATAACCGTGCCATGGAGTTACAACGCCGGGGCGACTGGGCAGGGTACGGGGCGGAGTTAAAGAAGTTAGAGGGGGCCTTAAAAGAGATGGCCGGAAAGGCCGGCAGATAAGCGCCTGAAGATAGGTCAGTGGGCAGAACTTATTTTTTTATTTGACGGGGCATGGTATTTTATAATATGATGTTGTGCTATGAAAAGTAGATATCTAAAGCTATTGTTACTATTGATTAGTCTAATGACCTTCTTCCTGATCGGACAGCTGTATGCGATGGGCAAGAAACCTCAGCAGGGAGAAGGGAAGGCAAAGGGGGTGCTTATCCCTGAGGGACTTACTGAGAAGGAGATACCTGAGCCTGGCAGCAGGGGAGGGACGTTATTTACAAAATACTGCAGTCAGTGTCACAACCTTCCGAATCCGGCCATGTATTCAAATGACGAATGGCGGAATATGTTTGAAAGAATGGTCAGTCATGCCGCTACAATTGGTAGCACCATGAAAGGGATTGTGCTTCCCGATATGGGGGAGAAGGAAGAGATTATTGTTTATTTACAAAGCCATGGCCTCAAGGTCCTGATCAAGGGCAGCCCTGCACTCAAGGACCCTGATGCGTTTCAATTTTTCTGGTACTGCTCTACCTGCCATGCGGCCCCGGACCCTACTATCCATGCTCCTGAGGAATGGAAGAAAGTGGTCACCCGGATGAACAATCACAGAAAGCACTGGGGCAGACCTGAAATGGCGAGTTCAGAGATGGAGGAGATTGTCAAATTTCTCTCAAAAAGGCAGGCCAAATAAGACCTGATGGCCTGTAGCTTACCGCCACCGCCACAATAGCAGGACTTTAATCACTCACCAGAATAGCCCTTGCTGGGGCGCCATCACACCCGGCCAGCTTGAGAGGCAGGCAATATAACATATAATGACCCTGAGCGATTTCTGAGAGATCCAATCCCTCCACAATCACAACGTTGGCTTTGAGCAAAATTTCATGGGTGGGGCGACTCTGTTTATATGGGGCGACAGACAGGGAATCTACTCCAATTAGTTTTATACCGGAATTCACCAGGAACTCGGCTCCATCCGTACTGATACCCACAAATCCGATCTGAAAATCTCTTTCTCCGCGTGCCCAGTATTGAGAGTTGCGCGTTTTAATGAGAAGGCGGTGAGTGCGGGGAGGGATACCGGTCTGTTCCAGGACAGATGCTGTAATAATATCCACATCAGGTAAATTTAACACATAGGCACGGCCAATGAGTACATCAAGCGGTAGATGTTCTACTCCCTTGCCATCCGTCAGAAAGTGAAAGGGGGCGTCTACATGGGTGCCGGTGTGTACCCCCATATCCATCCGGGATAGATTTGCGTTAGCCCCTTCTTCAATCTTTGCGACCCGTTCTATCATAACCCTCGGATCACCGGGCCAGGAGGGCAGGTTAGGGGATATGGGCAGGGATATGTCGTAGATATGCATGACGGGATAATTTTATCATAGAACTGTGATGCGCTGCAAAAAAAATAGCTGAATTAACTCATCCACTTTGACTTTCTCACCACTACAAACTTCAGATAATAGGTCTGGGGCATGGATAGAAGAATAGGATGATCTCTGGATTGAAAACGGTTTTCTAAAAGTTGCACGAGACAGCCTGCGTCACTGGCCGCATCATGGATGATGTCCAGAAATTGACTGGGCAAAATGTTCTGGGAGCAGGAGGATGTGATCAGGTAGCCTCCATCATTAAGTAACTTCAAAGCCATCAGGTTTATATCCTTGTATCCTCTGAAGGCGCCACTCCTGGCCCCTTTCTCTTTTACAAAGGATGGGGGGTCGAGTATCACACAGTCAAATCTCTCACCTGCCTTATGCCTATCCCTCAACCATTGAAAGGCATCGCCCCTTTCAGCCGTTATTGTATCCGCATAATTATTCAGGTGGATGTTTTTATTCAGCCTCTCCATGACCTTGCCGGAGTCTTCCAATGCCAGTACCTCCTTTGCTCCGTATATGGCCGCATAGCAGGCAAAGGCCCCTGTGTAGGAGAAGGTATCCAGCACCTTTTTCCCTTTGACATAGGGCTCAATGACAATCCTGTTTTCCTGCTGGTCTAAGTAGAAGCCGGTCTTATGGCCTTCTAAAAGATCAATCTCAAATCTGAGGCCATCAAGAGTTATCGTAGTATCCTCCTTTTCCTTACCCCACAGGAACCCTTTTGTCGGCTCAAGACCTTCCTTCCTTCTTACCTCTGCATCACTCCTCTCTATTATAGTCTCAGGATGGATTAACTCTTTTAGTATCTCTAACAAATCCCCCTTCCACATCTCCATGCCGAGGCTGAGTATCTGAATGCTTAAGATATCCTCATATTTGTCAACGATTAAACCAGGTATAAGATCCCCTTCGCTGAAAACAACCCTGAAAGAGCCCTCTTCCTGGTAACCTATGGAGAGTCGATATTTTAGGGCCTCTTCAATCCTTCTATTAAAAAAAGCCTTGTCTATATTCTCATCCTGAAAAGTAAGCAGCCTTATGGCAATCTTTGAATGGTCATTGATATAACCCTTTCCAATAAATTTGGACTTATGATCCAAAATTTGAACGATATCGCCGTTTGCATAACTGTCATCAATTGCCTTTATCTCATTGTCAAAGACCCAGAGATGACCCTGCCGGACTCTTGCGGAGCACTCTTTAGTAATTTTTACCTTTGGAATTTTCATCAATATGCAGTATATTGTAATTGACCTTTACAGGCAATATTTTAATGCGGTAAATGGTAAACGGTGAATAGTGGTTATGGAGACAGGTTTGAAGGAACTTAGATCCATCTTCAATATACTAAAGAAGGACTTTCCTGGTTATGAAGACCGCCCGCAGCAGTCAGAGATGGCGGAAGAGGTCTTTGCCTGTCTGAAAGATAAAGAGAGACTTCTCATTGAGGCAGGGACGGGGGTTGGTAAGACCTTTGCCTATCTTATCCCGGCGATCCTGTCAAAAGAGAAGACCATTATATCAACGGCTTCTTTAGCCCTTCAGGACCAATTGGTAAACAAGGACCTGGTAATCCTTCATAAGATAATCCCTCAGGACTTTTCATTTGCCATACTTAAGGGTAAAAATAACTACCTCTGTCTGAAAAGGGATAAGGAGTATGGAGATAGCGGAGAATTATATAACAGATTCAGGGAATGGGTGGATACAACAGAGACAGGGGATAAGGATGAACTAACCTTTATACCTGATTTCTGGTTCAGGGTCTGCGGTGACTCTGATGATTGCAGTGGTAAGGAATGCCAGTTTTATAATGACTGTTTCTATTACAGGCATTACAGGCATCTCCATAAGGTCGATATACTCGTGATCAATCATCATCTGCTTATATACGACATCCTATCAGAATTTAATCTACTCCCTTTTCATAATCAGTTGATCATTGATGAGGCACACCAGATTGAAAATGTCATCTCTGGTGTCTTTGGTGCTACCCTGAGCCGTTCGAGGATGTTATGGCTTCTCTATCGTCTGAAGGGGTTAAAGATTGCTGTTGAACAGATCTTTGAACCTGTGGAGGTGTTTTTTAAATCAGGAAAAGATGTTAGTGAGAAGATGTCAGTTGCTTACCCAATCCCTGATTCTGTAATAGCTGGCTTGCAGGAATTGAGAAGGTTTCTCTCTCTTGATAAAGTTGTCAGCAGATTGAATGCTTATCAGTCATCTGCCACAAATGATGAATCAAAGGATAAGGCTGAGACGACACTGACCTATGTAAAATCTCTTGCACGGGATATCGATGACTTCATTGCACAGGAGGATAAAGAGAAGGTCTACTATCTGGGATGGAATAAGGGATATCTTGAACTGAAAAGCAATTTGGTAGAGTCCCGCAGCCCATTTGCGAATCTGATCAATTGCTATGATAGTATGGTCATGACATCCGCCACCCTTGCCACTGGCGGTAATTTCAGTTTTCTGAAAGAGAGGCTCGGAATTGCAAAGTTCAGAGAGAAGGTGATAGGTTCCCCCTTTGATTATAAGAGACAAGCCCTGCTCTATATTGATAAAGGGTTGCCTCCTCCTGACAGGGATAACAGTGAGGTATTTCAGCAGGAATCTCTAAAGAGTATCGAAGGACTTATCAATGCGTCAAAGGGGAGGTCTCTGGTGCTGTTCACTTCGTACAATCATCTCCGGTTTGCAGCAAAGAATATCAGGATAGACTATCCCTTGAAGTCCCAGGGGGATATGCCTCCTGCAAGGCTTATTGAGTGGTTCAAAGAAACCCCCAATCCTGTTCTGTTTGCAACGACTACATTCTGGCAGGGGATTGATATCAGGGGAGAAAAGCTGAGCCTCGTGGTGATCGTAAAGATGCCCTTTGGTTCACCGGGTGACCCGGTCTATGATGAGCGGTGTAAGAGGCTCAAAGACGGGTGGTTCGCAGACTTGGCGCTTCCATCAGCCATCCTTATGCTCCGGCAGGGGTTCGGAAGGCTCATCAGAGCGGGTGATGACCGTGGTGTTGTTGCCATATTGGATAGCCGGCTTATAAATAGTTCTTATGGCAAGGCCATCATCTTATCTCTGCCAGAGATGGATATTGTGCATACTATAGATGATGTGAGGATATTCTTTGATGCTAATCCCATATGACGGTGCTATCATCCAGAACATTTTCCTCTCATTTAGTCCTAACTTTCGGGAGAAAACGTGATGGTACCTTTTCTCTGTAAGCCGTATAATTCTTACCGAAACGCTCTGAACATTCCCTCTCTTCCAGAGGGATGATTAAGGTGTTAACGATGATGAAATCAAGTAATGTTATTATGGCAACAGATATCACCTCTGTTAGCAGAAAGACACCCAGGAACATGAGGGTGTGGGCCAGATAGGTTGGGTGTCTGACAATTGAGTAAGGTCCTTCTGTCACAAACCTGCCTTTTACTTTAGACGATATTTCCGGTAACCCTACAAGCCCCCAAAGACCGAGGAGCCATCCAGTCCAGATATGAAGGAGTGTCCCAAGAGATAACAGGATGATCCCGAGTATATTGAATCCGATTGGCAGTGGCATTTTGAGATAGAGGATTAAGTCCCTGTAAGTGTAGAGAATGTATGCTAAGGATAGCCATACAATGCCCGGGATGACGTAAGCTAAGAGACCAAGCCTTTTAGATATCTTTGAAAGGCCATGGATAGGTATCCAGAAAATGGGTATCACAGGCCAGAGGATAATGGTTATAAGGGCGATAAAGTTACCCATGTATGTTACTCAACTTTCCTGATCTTTAACACACTGAGTACCATCTTTTCATAGAAAGGTTCGCTCACACCCTTTTTCATCTTATGGATAAAATATTTTTCAAAGGCGACCTTGGCGAGATGTACCCATTTTCCCTTCTTTGACCACGTGACATTTCTCGGCGGATTCTGGGGCATGGCTACAAAGGCGATACCTGTATTTCCCATGTCCGCAAGGCATATGGCATTCCATGTTGCTTTTGTAGAAACAGGTCTGCCTTCGATGGAATCCTTTATATTGTGGGTTGTTGCAGAGACCATCGACTCTATCATGTATCCTGTCTTTGGCACGCCGGTTGGTATTGGTGTAGCCTCAATCGGCGTGATTGCAATACAGACTCCGACTGCATAGATATTATGGTACTTAGGAGACCTCTGGTATGAGTCTACTATTACAAAGCCTCTTGGATTGCAGAGTCCTTCAACCTGGGCGACTGCGTCCACGCCTTTAAAGGCAGGGATGATCATGGCGTAGTTAAAGGGGAGTTCTTTCTCGCCTTTATTTTGTACCTCTATGGTCATCTTTCCCTGCTCAACTTTCTTTATCTTTGCATTGGTATGCCATCTTATGTCTCTTTCTCGGAATTCGTGCTCCAGAAGGCTTTTGGAATCACCGACACCCGCAAGACCCATATGTCCGATATAAGGTTCAGGTGTTACAAAAATCATCGGGACATTTTTTCGGAGCCTTCTTTTACGCAGGTCTGAGTCGAGTATAAAGCTGAATTCATAGGCAGGACCAAAGCAGGATGCTATCTGTGCAGCGCCTATAACAACCGGTCCTGGATTCTCAAGGAATCTCTTGTACTCTTCATATGCCTTTTCAGCATGGTCAAGCGTACAGATTGATATGGTATTTCTCTCAGGCCCGAGACCTTCGATCTCATCAAATGCCAACTTAGGTCCGGTGGCTATTACTAAGTAGTCGTAAGGGACTACGTTGCCAACGGCGGTAGTTATCTCATTTCTGGCAGGGTCGATCCTGGCTGCAGCTTCGGCTATAAACTTTATACCCTTTTTTTCAAGAGAGGGTTTTAATGGAAAGCTTGTATCCTTCCTGCCCCGCCACCCCACAGCAACCCAGGGGTTTGAGGGTACGAAATGAAAGGTATCAGTGTTTGAGATGACTGTTACTTCATGACTGGAATCAAGAAGCCCTCTTAGCTCATACGCCGCAGGCAGTCCGCCTGTAGATGCGCCTATGATTACGACCTTTGCCATACGTCACCTCCCTTGAAACCGTTTAAGCCGTTCCATCTGATGAAGCCGTTTCAACCGTCTTGAACGGTTTGAACTGCTTGAACAGATTAAATATACACCTAATACAATCCAGTTGGCAACGGCCACATGCACAGGCCCTGAAGATTGTTGAATTCATTTTCCGGCTGAACTACCTGCCTATGACCCGGAGTATCCCTTTTAAAAGATCAACTGGTTTTGGAGGGCAGCCGGGGATGGTGGCATCCACAGGGATAATCTTGCCGATGCCGCCGAGGGAGGCGTAGTTCTCGTCAAATATACCGCCGTTGCAACCGCAATCACCGACTGCAACAACTAACTTTGGGGGAGGGGTAGCATTATACGTCCTGCGGAGGGCAATCTCCATGTTTCTTGACACAGGTCCTGTGACTAAGAGCATGTCTGCGAATCTTGGGGAGGCGGTGAAGTGTATTCCAAAGCGCTCACAGTTATAAATGGGATTGTTTAAAGCATGGATCTCCAGCTCACAACCATTGCACGAGCCTGCATCCACCATCCTGATCGTAAGGCTCCTGCGGAAGCGTTTTATAATGGCCTCTTCCAGCCTGGCCCCGACAATCCCGATCTCTGCCTCAACCTCTTTGGGAAGCGGCTCGGTGACAATGCCTGTCCTGAATATCTGATGAAGAATCCGTAACATGCTGACTCCTTACAAATCATGCCCTGAATATGACTGATTGAAGCTCTTATTGCAAAGGGGAAAGTCAGGGACTATGTTTCCGTGGATCGCCTGCTCAACAGCCAGCCAGTTGACACTGGATGGGTCTCTGACCATGCATCTATTTATCTCCCCCCTGGGCCCTGACTGAACCCAGTAGACGATCTCTCCCCTCCACCCTTCGACCACGGCAAAGCCTGCCCTGTCAGCCGGTGGTGGATCGAATCTTACTGATATTTTGCCTTCAGGCAATGTGTTTAACATCTCGCGGATGATCCTTATGGACTCCCTGACCTCCTCTATCCTGACCCAGGCCCTGGCATGGACATCGCCTGTTTGAAGGACTGCCATCCTGGGGATGATCCGGTCATAAGGTGGAAAAGGGCTCAGGATGCGGCAGTCAAGGGATTGGCTGCTGGCCCTGGCCACAAATCCGACAACGCCTAATTCCTTTGCATCACCGGGTGTAAGGATACCTGTATCCCTTACCCGGTCTTCAAGGGACGGGTTTTCATCATAGATGACAATGAGCCTCTCAAACTCCCCTGAGAGCGAGTCCAGTTCAGACAATATTTCTTTTACCCCATCCGGAGTGATATCATTTGCAACCCCTCCCGGGATGACCCTGTCCATCATAAACCTGTGGCCGAAGAGCCTGTCATTGGTGCGAAGTATCACCTCTCTGAGCCTTGATAACTGATACAGGAGGAATGCAAAGGCGGCATCGTTACAGATGGCCCCGATATCTCCAAGATGGTTGGCGATCCTCTCCCTCTCAAGCATCAGTGCCCGGAGCCACAGCGCCCTGTCCGGAGGGTTGCATCCTGTCATGGCCTCTATTGCCCTGCAGTAGGCAAGGGCATGGGCCACTGTGGTATCTCCTGATACCCGGCCTGATAGTTTTACTCCCTCTGTCCATGAAAGGGCCTCAAACCTCTTCTCTATCCCTTTGTGGACGTATCCAAGCTTTTCTTCAAGGTTCAGGATATCCTCTCCAACGGCCTGAAAGCGGAAGTGACCCGGCTCAATGATCCCCGCATGGACAGGGCCCACCGGTATTTCATAGACGCCTTCCCCTTCTGCCTTGATGAAATTGTATTCTCCATTTACCCTGGGTATCGGTTTTGATGGATCAAAGGACTTTCTTAAGGGCCAGGCATCCTCCGGCCAGTCCTCGTGCTTTATCCAATGCCTTGGGTCAGGGTGTCCTGCTGGAATGACTCCCATAAGACTCCTGATCTGTCTTTCAAAGCGGTATGCCGCGACAAACTTTTTCGTCAGAGTTGGAAATGCCGGGTCTTCAACCGGAGCCTCTGTCTTCACAATCAGGTATTCTGGGCCTTTGGCAAAACAAGCCAATATGTCGAACCCCCTGCCAAAAAGAGTTTCATCCGTTGCCCACTCCGCAACCAGCCTCGCATCACTTGTCTTCATGGCCCTGGCCGCTTCTATGAAGCGCTCTCTTGGGACATGGAAGACTGTCACAGAGGCTGGGTATTGGTTGCCATCCTGCCTTGCATCCGTCCCGAGTTTTGAGGTGAAGCTCTCCTTTAGTGTACTCACTTCAGCAACTCCACTGCCGTGTGAAACCACCGCGATAAGAAATTGGGCATGTAAAGTCCTATGATCAGGACCAGTACCATATGGAGGATCACAGGGATATGGGCCGCCTTCAGGGGTTTCTGGTATAATGGAATTGCTCCGGCCACCATGGGCTGGACCCTTCTGAAGAGGGCGGCAAAGGCCACCCCAAGCCCTAACAAAAGTAATGGAGCAAGAAGAGCGGCATCCTTCATCGTTGCCGTGAGTATCAGAAACTCGCTGGTAAATACCCCGAATGGAGGCATCCCTACAATCGCCATAACTCCTAACATCAATCCCCAGCCTACGAGCGGATTTCCTCTGATAAGACCTTTTATCTTTTCCATCTCCTGGGTCTCGTGCATCTGTGAAGCATGGCCAACAGTGAAGAATATAGATGATTTGGTCAGGCTATGGACGAGCATGTGAAGGAGGGCACCGAATGTGGCTATAGGGCCGCCTAAACCAAAGGCAAAGGTAGCTATCCCCATGTGTTCTATGGATGAATAGGCGAACATCCTCTTGATATCCTTCTGCCTCAGGAGAGAAAAGGCCGCTACCAGTATGGATAAAAGGCCAAAGCCCATCATCAGGTTTCCGGCCTGATTCGTGCCTGTGGACCCATCCACCAGGACCTTGCATCTTACAAGGGCATAAAGCGCAATATTGAGAAGAAGCCCTGAAAGGACAGCGGATATGGGTGTGGGGCCTTCGCTGTGGGCGTCGGGAAGCCAGTTGTGAAGGGGGACAAGGCCCACCTTAGTGCCGTAACCAACCATAAGAAACACAAAGGCAAGCCGGAGGACGGTGGGTTCAAGTTGAGTGCTTACCTGGCTCAGGTTGGTCCAGAGCAGCGCCTCTCCGCCTTCCCCAAGGACCTTTTCTGCGGCAAAGTAGAGGAGTACTGTCCCGAAGAGGGCCTGGGCAATGCCGACGCCGCACAGGATGAAATATTTCCATGCGGCCTCGATGGCCGTGGGAGTCCGGTAAAGGGAGACCAGAAGGACCGTAGAGAGCGTTGCCAGCTCCATGGCTATCCAGAGAACCCCCACGTTATTGGTGAGCAGCGCCAGCAGCATGGCAAATATAAAGAGCTGGAACATGGCATGGTAGAATCGCATCCCCCAGTGTCCTACGCGGCCGTGTTCCCTCTCCCTCCTCATGTACCTCCTGCTGAATATGGCCGTTGTCATGGATACAAAGGCGGTAAGGACCGTAAGATAGACGCTGAAGGCATCCACAAAGAAGAACTTTCCGCCGGCAATCATGGGTCCATCAAGGTAGACATGTACTGCAAGGGCAACGCCGGCAATGAAAGTGGCTGTTGAACCCAGGATGTTGATCTCGGCCGCATATCTCCTGTCCCCTACAAAGGCCAGGATGATGGCAGCAAGAAAGGATGTGCCTAATAAAATCAGAAGAGTCATAATGAATCCTTAAACTTAGTCTTCCTCCTTCAACATTGCCATCTGCTCCACATCCAGAGAATCAAAGGTCTCACGGATGTGAAAAAAGAATATGCCGAATATGAATGCGGCAATGAGGATGTCCAGCGCGACGCCTAATTCCACTACAAGCGGCATCCCGTAAGTGGCGCTGGTTGCCGCAAAGAAGAGGCCGTTTTCCATAGCAAGAAACCCGATGATCTGGGTGACGGCATGCCTCCTGGTGATCATCATCAAAAGCCCCAGCATTACAGTAGCAAGAGCGACGGCGATGGTTGATTTGGTAACCAGGGTAGAGAGGTCCCTGATGGGGGCTGTCAGATGGTATGAGAATATCACCAGGGCGATCCCGATCAGCATCGTGGCAGGGACATTCACTACCGTCTCGACTTCCTTGTGTATCTTCAGACGGATGATCAGGGTGTGCAGGATATAAGGGAGTACAATGACCTTCAGTGCCAGGGTGAGGACAGAGGAAATATACAGGTGGTGCTGACTGGACACGAATCCAACGACGGCCGTGCTTATTGAAAGGAACAACCCCTGCCACGCAAACAGGTGTAAAAGCCCATACACCCTCCTCTGAACAAGCAGCCCGAAGGCTGTAAGGAGTACCAGGGCTGCAAGAACGCTGTTCATCTGTGCTGCAATGTTTGTAGACATAGTCACTCTAATATGAAATAGGATAAAAGTCCGAGGGTGGCAAAGAGGAATGCGCTTCCCAGGAACTCTGTTAAGCGGAAGAGCCTCATCTTTGCCAGGCCAGTTTCTATTAATACAAGACCGATACCTGCAAGAATCAATTTAAATAATAAGAGGACCGTTGTAACAGGGAGAAAGGCGATATCCCCTGCCGCAGCAATACCCCAGGGAAAGAATGATGCAATCCCCAGGGCGGTGAAAAGGAAGAGCTTCATCATCCCTGCCCACTCGATAAGGGCCAGATGGCGACCGGAGTATTCCAGTATCATGGCTTCATGGATCATGGTTAATTCCAGGTGGGTTGCAGGGTTGTCCACTGGAATCCTCCCGGTCTCCGCCAGTGTAATGAGCACAAAGGCCAGAAGGGCAAAGGCTAATGACGGTCTGAGCACAAATTCTCCGTGGGCAATTACATTGACCATCTGTGAAAGGGATGTGGACTGGCTTACAAGGGACACGGTAAATATGGCCATGAGCATGGCAGGCTCGGCCAGAGATGCAATGGTCTTTTCTCTGCTCGATCCCATTCCGCCAAAGGCCGTTCCTATATCCAGCCCGGCAAGGGCTGTAAAGAAGCGGGAAATGGTAAAGAGGGCCACAAGGGCAATGATGTCAGCTGTGGCAGAAAGCGGGAGCCCCACTGAAAGGATGGGGATGACCCCCCCTGCCACGGCAGTCGCCCCAAAGACCAGGTAAGGGGTAAACCGGAATATCCAGGATGCATTCTCTGCCAGGACCACATCCTTGTAAAAGAGCTTCATAATATCCCTGTGAGGCTGCAGCAGGCCTGCCGACGTTCGCCCCTGAAACCAGCACTTGAGCATCCTTACCCATCCCACGAAAACAGGGGCAGCAAAGAGAAGAATAAGGAACTGCAGGACCTCAACAGCAGCCGGATAGATGATATTCATAACAACACCAGAAGTATTATGATCGTTACAAACGAGTATATGAGATACACCTGTATTCTCCCCTGCTGAAGCCTTCCAACCCTCCGGGCCAACCAGAAGCTCGCATCTGCCACAGGGTTGTAGAACCATTCCCACAGTCGATCCCTGACCCTCAGCCGGTAATGTATTTTCTGCGGGAAGGCCTTATGTCTCGGGGCCTCGATACGTACATCCTCCCTGATCCTGAAGAGGAATCCGAATATCCTCCGTAATGGCATTGAAAAAGATGTCCCGGTATACTGCATTCTTGTCGTTATCTTCTGAAACCCGCAGTCCCACAAGGGGACCCTGTGGATGGCTTTTTTTCTTATATGTAAGAATAGATATACCAGCGAAACAACGGCCGGTATAATCAAAAAGATAAGCGGGGCGGAATAGGATGCCCTGGCATGGGATATCGGAGTCAGCCACAACCACCCAAATTCACCCGCTGTAGAGGCAAGTCTTCCACCGGTCAGCTGCTCAGTCAGTGTGTCCATCCACCCTATCACAATAGTTGGCAATATTCCGAGGCAGAGACAGGTCACAGCCGTTAGTATCATTCCTGTTTTCATGGTTCCATCGGCCTCATGGATATGTTGAGGGTGATGACCGCGCCACTGACCTAAAAAGGTCATGCCGAACGCCTTTACAAAACATGTCGCAGCAAGGGCGGCCGTAAGGGCCAGGAGAGAGGCTCCGAGGGGGATGAGAAGTTTCAGCAGTGGACTCGGCACTGCCGGTGAAAGCAGGAAGGCCTGGAAAGTGAGCCATTCGGATACAAACCCATTGAATGGTGGAAGGGCGGATATGGAGATGCATCCTATGAGGAAAAAGGCTGAAGTCCAGGGCATCTTGTGTATAAGCCCTCCCATCCTTTCCATATTTCGCTCACCGGTAGCATGGAGTACCGCGCCGGCTCCCATAAAGAGAAGCCCCTTAAACATGGCGTGGTTCAAGACATGATAAAGGCTGGCCGTCAGGGCCAGGGCAGAAAATACCGGCATCTGGAATGAGGAAAATACCATGGCGAGGCTGACCCCAATGAGTATAATTCCTATGTTTTCCACGGATGAATAGGCCAGAAGCCTCTTCAGGTCCTGCTGCATGATGGCATAGAGTATTCCCATGACGGCGGTAATCAGACCCAGCGCAAGGACGATGGCGCCCCACCACCAGGGAAATATTCTGACAAGATCGAAGGTGACCCGGATTATTCCGTAGATGGCCGTTTTAAGCATCACACCGCTCATCAGGGCCGAGACGTTGGAAGGGGCCACGGGATGGGCCTCAGGAAGCCATACGTGGAGCGGTATCATACCAGCTTTGGCAGCAAATCCGAAGAATGCCAGAAAAAAGGCGGCAGTGGCCCATCGGACAGGGAACTCTGCATGGCGCATCGCGTCAAAGGTATATCCGTTAAAACTCTCAAAGCCTGTTGCAAGGCCTGCCATGACACCAAAGGAAAGGAGTATCGCTATTGCCCCCACATGGGCGATCAGAAGGTATGTAAATGCTGCCCTCCTGTTTTCCGCCCTCTCATCCTCGAACATGACGAGGAAATAGGAAGACGCAGCCATCACCTCCCATGAGATGAGAAAAAAGAAGGCGTCATCAGCCACAATTACCATAAACATCCCTGCTATAAAGAGGTTGTAAAAAATAACAAGGCTGGTTACAGGCCTGTGGCTCAGAATCCCCTTCACATAGCCTATGGAATAGATAGAGACGAACAGGCCGAGGAGACCAATAACGGTGAGGAAGAAACCCGAAAGGGGGTCAAGCCTCAGATGAAAAGGGAGCTCAGGAAGGCCGAGGAGGAGTATGTAGGACTCAACACTCCCTTTTCCCACTGTCCAGATCCCGGCTGCAAGGGCTGTCAATGATGAAAAGGCTGCCAGGGTAAAGGAGACATAAATCAGCAACCGCTGGCGCCTGGCGAAAATGGGCGCTAAGACCAGCGAAAAGAGTAATAACAGAATTGAAAAAGAAGCCAATACAAAAGGCGACACGGTTATCTATACACCTTCAGTCTTTCATCTATCATTTCTTTATCAAAAAATATTCTGATATTTATGTCTCAAAGTCAAGGGAAAATTTCAGAG
>JAHFEQ010000030.1:0-3855 GCA_023248395.1 Nitrospirota bacterium | reverse complement strand
TCAGGAGAGGTACCCAAGTCCGGCCGAAGGGGCATGCCTGGAAAGCATGTGTACCGGAAACGGTACCGTGGGTTCGAATCCCACCCTCTCCGCCATAAAAATTGCTAAGCCTGTCTCCTGTCCGCAGTTGAGCATAGGGCCGGGGCCTGCGCAACATGGACTTACGAACCCCGCCAGGTCCGGAAGGAAGCAGCGGTAAGTAAACCTCCATGTGTGCCGCAGGGAAACCTTGTCCTATCTCGACTGCGCAGAGGAGATAGTTTACGCTGAAAAATACGGGGTACCCGTTGCGCCGAAGGCAAATGCAACGGGTCGTGCTGCGTCAGGACTGCGGGTTCTTCGCCTCAACGTACACGACCCATTGCATTTCGCTTCGCGAGCAATGGGTGCCCCGACGTCTCGGCTTGAACCCTTGTCCTTCCTTCGGGTACCCACTTGTTGTGGGTGTGGGTATTTTTGAGCGTAAACTATGGACCCTGTTGTAATAGCGGTGATCTTATGAGCTATCAGGTCTTAGCAAGAAAATGGCGGCCAAGGTCGTTCCAGGAGCTTACGGGCCAGGAGCATGTCTCAAGGACCATAGAGAATGCAATAAAGGCTAAGCGCATTGCGCATGCCTATTTATTCTCAGGGGTCCGGGGGGTGGGAAAGACTACGGTTGCGAGGATACTGGCAAAGTCACTTAATTGTACTGAAGGTCCCACGCCGGCCCCCTGCATGAAGTGTCAATCCTGCAGAGACATAGCCAATGGTTTCTCTGTCGATGTCGTGGAGATCGATGGGGCATCTCATACCGGCGTTGACAATGTGAGAGAGCTCCAGGAGAATGCACAATATGCCCCGCTGAGGGGACGTTACAAGATCTACATCATTGACGAGGTCCACATGCTCTCCACCTCTGCCTTTAACGCCCTCCTGAAAATATTAGAGGAACCCCCTCCCCATATCGTTTTTGTCTTTGCCACGACAGAGCCTCACAAGATCCCTAACACGATCCATTCAAGATGTCAGCACTTTCAGTTTCGAAGGATTAGCTATCAGGAGATTATGGAGAGACTCCGGTATATTCTGCATGAAGAGGGGATAGAGGCAAATGAGAATGTCCTCTCTTTGGTCTCAAGGGCCTCGGATGGGAGTATGAGGGATGCCTTGAGCCTGCTCGATCAGGTGATTGCCTATACAGGAGGAGATCTTTCGGAAGGGGACGTGTCATGGATTTTGGGCCTGGCCGACCACCTGATTTGGCCATTCATGCAACAGATCATAAACAAAGATTCAGCAAAGGCATTATCCCTGCTGAAGGATATCGTAGACGGGGGTTATGACCTGAAGCAGTTCTGCTCTAACGTGGTGGAGCATATCAGGAATCTTACCCTGGCAAAGCTTGGAATGGGACAAGAGGTTATCGACCTCCCGGCAGAGAGGATAGAAGAGATGATAAGGGTTGCAGAGGGGATACCCCTGGAGGACCTTCAAAGACTCTTTGGAATCTTTTCAAAGGCCCTTGAGGAGATACGGTGGTTTCCTTATCCCAGATTTTCCTTTGAAATGGCAATGATCAAGGCGACTAACATGAGGCCGGTTGTGCCGGTTGATGAATTGCTTGATAGATTGATGCATATAGAAAAGAGACTGTCTGCTATCCCGCAAGGGGAGAGGGAACTTCCCTCTCCCCAAATTGAAAAAACGGGAGGGGGCAAGGGGGAGGGTGAAAAAGGGGAGGGTGAAAAAGGATTTACAAAGGAAAAGGCAACAACCGGGAAGGCAGACAAAGAAGACGGATCGGATATGGCGAAGCTCTGGCGTCATGTGGTAGAGAAGGTAAACGAAAGTAAATCAAGCTTAGGCTCTTATCTTGAGGGGAGTGTTCCTGTTGGATATGAAGGGGGTATCCTGTCGATAGGATTTAAGAGCGGGTCCGCTGTCTTTGTCAATTTGATAGAGAGACAAGAGTCTAAGGGTTTTATACTTAGTGTAGTCAAAAGCTGTATGCCGGGGATTGCAGGGATTAAATTCGTGACATCACCGGCTAAGGAAGGGCACAGCCCTGCCTATAACGAGTATCTTGCAGCCAGCCATGAAAGAAAACAACATGAGGTAGAAGAGGTATTTGCAGATTCCATTGTACAGGATGCCATCGATATCCTGGGTGGCGAATTGGTAGAGTTGCGAAGCAGGAAGGGTGAATAGCAGGTTGAGAACGGGTTAGAAGTTAGAAGTAAGAAGCAGGAAAAATTGAAGACTTTCGCAGGAGGGACAATGTCAAAGAAGATGTTCGGGGATATCATAAAACAAGCACAGAAGATGCAGGAGCAGCTTGCCAAAATCCAGGAGGAGGCGGCCAATAAGACGGTCGAGGCATCCTCCGGCGGTGGTATGGTGACTGTGTCTGCCAATGGCCGTCAGGAGATCCTGTCAATAAGGATAGACAGGGATGTAATTAATCCGGATGACGCGGAGATGCTTCAGGATCTTGTAGTGGCTGCAACCAATGAGGCCTTAAGAAAGGCGAGGGATATGGTGGCGGAGGAGATGAAGGGGCTTACGGGCGGGATGGGATTGAACATACCAGGACTGATGTGAATATATGAGTAGAAGCAGTTCTTTTAATCGACTGATAGAAGAACTTAAAAGACTTCCGGGTGTAGGGCAAAAGACGGCACAGCGATTGGGCTTCTTTCTCCTTAAGATGCCTGCGGATGAGGCTAAGCGGATTGCCCAGGCCATTATTGACGTGAAGGATAAAAGCCGCTTCTGTACCATCTGTAACAATATTACAGAAGAAGATCCATGCTGGATATGCTGTGATGGCGGAAGGGACAGGAAAAAGATTCTCGTCGTGGAGGAGCCGAGCACCCTCTATACGATCGAGAGAACAGGGGGATATAAGGGATTGTATCATGTGATGTTAGGAACACTCTCCCCCCTGGATGGCATTGGTCCGGATGATATTAAGATTGCCGGGTTGTTGAGCAGAGTAGAAAAGGACGGCATTGATGAGGTGATTCTGGCTATGGACCTGGACATGGCAGGAGAGGCGACAGCGATGTATCTGACACGTATGATAAAACCGATGGGTGTCCATGTGACCCGCATTGCCTATGGTATCCCGGTTGGAAGTGATATAGAATACGCTGATGAACTGACCCTCGTCAAATCCCTCGAAGGTCGAAGGGACGTATAGATTGACTTTTATCATCAAGAGGGCTATTTTTATTTGAAGAGAGACGGGGTATATTCTTTAATTAACAGGTTTACAGTATGGGCAACAGGCGCAGACATAAGAGGGTTACTTTCCTGAAAGAGATGGAGGTCTCCTGCCTGAATAAAGGTATGACGAAGGCCCTTGCCGTGAATATAAGCCGGAGCGGCCTTCTGGTCTATTGTGATAAGTCTCTTGATGTAGGAAGTGAGATCGGCATTAACCTTGCTTTTGCCGATGAATATAAAGTCGACAGGACAGAGGCGATTATCGGGGATGTCTGCTGGGTAAAGCCCCTTGAAGATTACTATGCCGCAGGGATTCAATTCAGGTCCCTAAATGAGCATAACCATTTTATGCTTCTTGCCTATCTGAACTATGCAGAGGGGTTTGAAAAACCCTGCCTCAACGAGTAGTAAAATCAATAATGATGGCCTCGTAAAAAGTCTCGAAAGTGGACTGCCGCTTTAAGATAGCAACAACCTTTTGAAAAGTTCTTTTATTTATGCTATCTTTATTATGTATTTATACCCCAAGTAGATAAATCTGGAGGAGAGGAAGGAGGTTAGCTATATGAACCCACGTATTATATCTGATCCCAATATTTGTGGGGGAGAGCCTTGCATCAAAGGAACGCGAATACCAGTACATAT
>JAHFEQ010000029.1:8924-23493 GCA_023248395.1 Nitrospirota bacterium | reverse complement strand
TGTTTAGATCAGCAGTAGTACTATGGGAGGCTGAATCTGCTACCCTGACAGTAAACCTGTAAAGGCCTGCAGGGGCCTTCAGACAAAAACAGGGCGGGTCCAAACTTGGAAGGGGCTCACCCTTATCTTCACCCTTCTCATCACGAGCCCCCTCCTCTTCATCATTCCCTTTGCCGGGTGTCTTGCTGCCTGACTTAGGACGCAGGCTAAAGCCTGAGGCTACATCCTGCGGAGCTTCTGCTTCCCCATGATGTTTATCCAGGCTGAACATCTCCCCTGTCTCAGGGTTAAGATGGAGGGTCGGGGGGAGGGAACCAGATATGACAGTCCAGTTGTAGGGAGGAGCTCCGCCCTTGGCCTCTAATGTCGTGATATAAGAAGTACCCCTGCGGCCCTGAGGGAGGGAATCCGTGATGACTTCCAGAGGCCTTACCGTATTGTTAATAAAGACTGTGACATCCCTGCTCAGTCCGTTGGTTACAATAATATCCATGTCTTCATCCCCGTCTATATCTCCGAGGGTAATGGAATTCGGGCCTTTTCCTGATGGGTAATTGATCGCCTCTTGAAATGTCCCATCCCCATTACTCTTCAGGATAGATATCGTATTACCAACATAATTTGCCACAACGAGGTCGGCCTCCTGGTCTGAATCCAGATCACCCATAGCCGCTGCTACAGGCATCTTTCCGGTGGCATACCCTGTCCCGCTGGAAAAGGTCTCATCCCCATTGTTTAATAATACAGAGACCCCCTCCTTATCCCCCAGGATCATGTCAGACCTGGAATCAGCATTCAGGTCTGCTGTAATCTTTGTTGGGGCATTGACGCCACCGGGGTAGGCCAGGATAGTATCAAAGCCACCCTTTCCATCATTTAATAAAACCGTGTGTGTCTCTGCAGACAGTACGATCAGATCGATGGCCCCATCCTGATTCACATCAGAGGCGCTTATAGAGAATGAGTACACCACTACTGGATAGGTCCTCCCGGCAGATAAGGTCCCCTCCCCTGTATTAAAGAATGTACGGACCTTTCCCTCTGAATCGAGGACCACCAGGTCAGTCTTTGAATCGCCATCGATATCTGTTGAAATAATGGATATTGGATAGCCATCTATGGGATAATCCTTTTTAGGCTCAAATGTCCCATCCCCTCTATTTAAGAGGATGGTGATATTGTGTTTCTCAGGGTTTGTCACGACAATATCCAGATGCCCATCAGAGTCTATATCTAATAGTGTAGTGGCCCGCGGGAAACCGCCTAAGCTGTATGTCCCGGGACTAAAATCCAAGGGCCCTCCATTCCCTTCGGAGACCTCTTCGGCAGCCAGTTCACTACCTTCCTGGGCAACCTCTTCAGCACCCCCTGGGACCGGCTTATTGAAGCTAAGGATTATGATCATGAATGCAATGATGGGGAGTAGCCTTTTTTTCATCTGGAAATCCTGCCTTTCTTTCATGCCTTTTTGTGAGACAAGGGGTCATGAATGTTTCATTATCAAGGGGTAAGGTTTGCAAAATTCGTGCCCTTAACCATGTCACCCTGAGCATAAAAGCATAACCGAAAAGGTATCTTAAAGTCAAACCGCCGGCATAAAAAAAGAGGAGGGGTTTTACCCCCTCCTCTGACGCAGGCTAAAGCCTGCGGCTACTTACTGTCTACTATCTACTATCTACTTCTTACGGCCATGGTAGCGTTGGCGCAGACCCTGCGACAGGATCCCTCGGCATAATACCCTGACCGCCTGTATTGATACCAAGACTCAGGTCCATAGATACCAATCCATTGATTGTTCCAGCAGCATCACCAAGCGTAGCGCTGTTGCAGTCATTTAGAGCTCCACCGAGCGTATTAACAGTATCGAGAGCGCAGGCTACATTCTCTGTATCCACATAGACCTCGTCTTTGACGTAGGTGTACTTAGAGGTAGCGCCAGTCGGATCAGTCGCTAAGGTTATGCCCAGAATAACGGTTGGGGGACCTGCCAGTGGCGCGCCTGAAGTTAGATTCAATGGGACATCGCCCACATGGACACCACTTCTACAATCAGGGCAGAGGACCCCTATGGGCACATCAGCCACATAAAGTGACTGTCCAGGGGCTAATGGCAATACAGGAGTCCCATCTAATACAGCGCCAGAAGCAATTGCACCGACTGAGATTGTATCCATTGCCCCTACACCACAATGAAGGACATCAGCGGATGCATCTGTAAGAATTAAATTGTAGTCGGCAGATCCTGCTTCACCATCACCACCAGGATCAGCAGAACAATTTAGAGCAGGAAGGCCGAGAGCAACACATAGTGATGGAGGTAGATCATACCGAAGAACTCCTGCAACATCATCCACAACGTCGCAGAGGCCGGCAACTCTAGGATCAAGGGCTGCAACCGCAGTTACTGCTCCACCCTCTACATAAGCGGACTCTGAGAGAAGGGCTGAGCCTGGGGCACACATACCACCACTTCCACATGGTACCTCTATCTTCTCTAAGTCATAGACGCTTAAATAGTCCTCAAAGGTGTTGGGGACATAGGCATAGTAGCAATTACCTGTCGTTCCATTTGTGCAAACACTCTTCTTTCCAAAGTTTACACCATGGGCACCCAGACCCGCAGGGAATGTATAAAACGCTATAGGCAGACCCGTTGTCGGATCAAGCTTCGTGACCTGTACGTTAAAGCTGGCCTTGTTTGCAGTCACCATATATTGACCATGCCTATTACCTGAATCTGACGCGCTCACAGGTGTCTGGATCGGGAGATTCGCCCACCTGGCCATGAAGACAAGTGAAGCTGGTGCTTCTCCAAGTGGATTATTACAATCTACACCTGGACAAACATTCCTGAGAGCGATATTTCCGGCTGCATTTTTATATAGATGCCCCGCAGGATTATCAGGCCAACTGGTCAGATGGCTAATCCCCCCGCTCAAAGGAGTTACGGGAGTATGCATCTCATAGACAGAGACATCCGCTGTGAGGGCATTGTTTGTAAAGCCTCTCCTGCACCCGCCTTGAAATCCGCTCATGATCGCTGGTGCAAGGGGCGCCTTTCCACCTGAGGATGCCGTTTTCCTCAGTTTCATTGCCGTATTAAAGAGTGTCGCTGACTGGCCAAAGGTATCGGCTGTCAGGACATGGACGCCATCGTCGCACATCCATATACCATGAGGACCAGTAGCGCCCCTGATATGGCCGGCTATAACATTGGGGTTGCCCCCCAGTCTAAGCGCGTCTGCATCTATCTGCTGCAAGGCCCTGCCGCCCATATGGGTGGTATAGAAACGCTCAGCAGCGCCGGGTGTCACCATAATATGTGCGTTATCAGCCCCTGACCGCCTCGTATAGAGAGACGCGTAGGCGGCTGGTGCACCATTGGCATCTGTCAGTGTTACTGTGTTGTCATGCCAGTTCGCGCTTATGACTACTTCATTACCGGCGCTATCCAGACCAGGCCAGGCATTATGCGGGTTGTTAAAACCCGGATCCGCGATGCGTTTCACAACGGCCCATGTAGTGGCGTCTATCACCTCAAAGGCCCCGTCAAAACCAGCTACTGAGTTGTTGGCTACAGTAGTGGTATCCTCACCAATCTCCTCCTGGCTCTGAAGGGGTGACCATACCTCACCTACACCAGGAACAGGCGGAAGCCCGATGGGATGCTTATGTGCCCTTGTAAGGCCTGCATAATATGTGGTGCCTGCGGGTTCGCCATTTGTTCCTCCCAGCCCAATATCAGTTGGGCCTTTCAGCGCATATGTACTTGTGCATACCTCCACCTGCATATAGGGATGTATCTTGCAGAGGTATTTATTACAGCCAGTTGCCAGGCCCGTTAACTGGTCAGCATAGTAATAACCTATATCAACACCGAGGTCGCCTACGGCATCCTTGTAATTACCGGCATAGCCGATGAACCCTGAGTCCTTACTGAGGGCAGGGTTTGTAAAGGTATGCCATGTCCTACCCGTGTTGTAGATCTTGAGGTATTCACCTGCACCTAAAGCTACTCTGGGTAACCCAGTAAAAGTAGCACCCACCTGATACCATGGATCTGCATCCAGGATGTTGAGTATAACCGCTGTTCCAGGTGGTAGTGAAGCTGCAGGCGCGCCAGTCACAGAACTTTGTGCCCTAAGCCAAGTGACGAGAGCGTCTAACTCGGTGGTCGTAATCTCCTCAGGTCCAAATGCCGGCATTCTGCCATTGCTTGATCCATTTCTGACCTTCGACTTCATATTATTTGCGCCTGTCGTCCCTGACCCCAATACGTCGTTGCCGACTATCCTTGGGGCTGTCCACTTGTCACTGATGTCATTCTTTATCCAGGTAACCCCGCCCAGACCTGTGGAAGAGTGGCAGGTGGCACAAGCTGCATCGAATATTACTCTTGGAGTTGAAGCATGACTCTGTATAGCACTGGCGTATACATCGCTTGTGCTTACAAATAAGAATGTTCCCAACATCCCTAATATCGCCATGGCTATAGGGACTGTTTTAATTTTACTTCTCATTTCAAACCTCCTTCCATAGTTGTAAATATAATTAGCGAGGAGTCCTCTGTCCCCCCGCACATATCACCCTGGATCTTTACCTGATCCAGTGTCTACATTACCCACCTCCTTTCCTTTTTGTTTTTTCTGTCTCTCCTGCTAAAATAACCCTCGCCCTCTCTGCAGAGGGATGGGAAATTTATGTACAACTTGTTCATTGCAAATGATATACCAGAATCAGCATGGTCATAACTTGCAATGCCACTCTGAACCCTGGAAAGGTCCCGAAACAAGTCCGGGATGACGCTTTCGGGGTTCAGAATATCCTTAGAACAGGCTTGTTGCAGCGGGTTTATATAAAATAGATGTGACGGCCTCGTAAAAAGTCGTCATTCCCGTGAAAACGGGAATCCAGATAATAATTAACATATTGAAAAGATTGGATTCCCATTGGAGTTTACCCCGTACGGATACGGGGCGGGAATGACAGAAAACATCATTTCAACATTTTTTACGAAATCGTCAAATGTGATGTGACAGGTCAAGGAATATTTTCCCATGGAAATGTGTAAACATTCCACAAAGTAGTTGCATGCCAGGAATAGGTTTGCATAACTACTTGATTAGAAAAATGATTTATATGTGTTATCTTTATACACAGATTACCAGGCAAACTATGTAAAAAGGTTACGTGGGGGATTGTCATTTGCGAGCCTTGAACTTGATTCAGGGTCAGGGCTCGCAATGACAGGGAAAGGGGTCGCACCCTTTGGATGCTATCAATGGCAAGTACTTCTGAGAACGCAGGCTAAAGCCTGCGTCTACTGTCCTGAGAACGCAGGCTGAAGCCTGCGCCTACTGTCCTGCGCGAACAGCCCACGCAAAGGCTGTGAAATCCGGATCGTTCTTATCCCAAACATCCAGCCAGCCATCCTGCATGCCAACATACCATGCAGAATCCGTGCTGGCAGCATAGGTAGTAGATGTCCAGTAGTTGAAAAAATCCACGGAAACAAAACCTTGGTTGTTAAGCCATGTGGCAGAGTCTGATTGACCCGCGTTGACGAGGCTTTCTATCTCGTTGAGGTTCGGCAGGCGCCAATCGTCTTTATCACACAGGGTTAAATTATTTGCATAACTCAACGCCCCTGTCCAGGTTACTGAGGCGCTGTCAGGCGACTTTGTCCACACCAGGCCTGTGAGATTGTCTGTTACACAATCACCGCTCACCACAAACCTCGGGCTGGGCCACGCAACCCCCTTTTCCAGGTCGCCATCATCGCCTGTTGCCTGGCTTTCCGTCTGGCCGGTCTTGGGTATATCCGCCGTGGCTGCGTAAGCCATCCCTCCTGCAAAAACCAGTATAAGCATGCTTATTAATATCCTCTTTACCATATCTTTATCCTCCCTTTTTGCTAATGACTATCATGGACTCCAATCAATAAATCATCCCCCTGTCTACCGCCTACCGTCTACTGCCTACAATCTACTGACTTGAGCGTACAGGCCACACATAATGGGAGGCTGTCCTGGCAGGTACTCCCATACTCCCGTCCCCCATATTGATAGCCCATGCCGCAAGCGGATCCGGGGCATAGGTGGTAGACGACCAGTATTGAGCCGCCTGTACATTGCTAAAACCCTGTCCTTCAAGCCATGTGACGGAACTGGACTGCCCATAATTAATCAGGCCTCTAAGCTCCTTTCTGTTTGGCAGACGCCAGTCTGAGTAGTCACAAAGGCTTAGATCATTTGCATAAGTCAGTGCATCTGCCCATGCCCTCTGTGTACTGTCAGGCGACTTTACCCACATCAGGCCTGTGAGACTGTCTGTTACACAATCCCCGCTCACCACAAACCTCGGGCTGGGCCACGCAACTCCCTTTCGCAGTGAACCATCGTCATTCGCCCCGTAGGATATGGTCTGGCCTGTCTCGGGCAGGGTCAGTGTCGCTTGTGGAGGCGCCGTCACAGTCAGCGTGGTATTTCCTGGAATAGTTCCGAGGATTGCCGTGATGGTAGTGGAACCACTGGCAACAGAAGTGGCCAGCCCCTTTGAGCCGGTTACGTTACTGATAGTGGCAGCGGATGTATCCGAAGAGCTCCAGGTCACAGACGTTGTTATATCCCGGGTGGAGCTGTCTGAGTAGGTGCCTGTCGCCGTGAACTGTTGAGTAGTCCCGAGGGCAATACTGGGCCCGGTAGGTGTTACGGCAATAGAAGACAGGGCCGCTGTGCCACCGTTCCCCCCATTTCCTCCGTTTCCGCACCCTGCCACAAAAATGATCAGTAGTAACACCCAAAACCTTGATCCCCTAAGCCATGCTGTAATCTGTCTTTTCATTTACACCTCCTCTGGTATAATCTTAGTCTTTGCTTCTTAATTCTTCCTTTAACTCGAAAATGCCTCTAATTCACTGTCATTCGAAGCTCTTGCAAAAGTGATAAATTGAAGGAGAGCCAATGAAACTGAGAGATAGGCTATCATGGTTAAGGACAAGAATACAAGCAGATTTTTTTCCATATCTTAGGGAATGTTTACCGGACACAATGACAGTTAATTTTAAAAGTCAAAAACAGCCTCTGTGGAAGATTTACTAAGCCTAGAAAAATATCCTCACCTGCCCCTTAAAATCCCACCCCTCCAGGTCTATAAAAAGTGGCCTGATAACCCCCTTTCTGAAGTCCGTATATAAAACCTTATCGCCCGGTTTTATAATATCCTTTTCCAACGGGTCTATTGTAAAGTAGTGGACAAATCTTATATTCCTTACTCCGCCTGTAGTATAGTCTATATCTAAACCTATGGACAGCCACTTCCTCAAGTAATATTCACCCCCCACACCTAAGTATGTTGTATAGCCATTCCCCTTAGCCCCTGTCTCTGTAATCTTGTAGAAATCAAACCCCTCCTCCGGGGCATAGACATGGAGCCAGACATCAGTAGTAAGGTACGCCCTCGTGACGGCGAGGACCCCCATCTCGGCATAGAATCTGGTAGCCAGTTTCCCCCCACCCAGCCCCTCCCCCGCAAGGGGGGAGGAAGTAGTTTCTGACTTCTGACTTCTGACTTCTGACTTCTCCCCCCATACCCAGTATCGCTTCGCCCCGAGCCAAAACTGGTTCAGTGACAGAGAAAATCTTGTCTCTCTGTTCGCAGGGATCGAGAACCCCACAAAGAACGGCCGGACATCCCTTTTGGTAGAATCAAACACCGCCATACTCTGACCAAAGACTATGGCATAGCGCGGGTTAATATCGGCCTGGAGCTGCAGCCCTATCTTGGGAGCCTTTGGGCTCATCTCTGGCATCTCATCAGGACTAATGCCCTGATAGATTACCGGATAGGGGAATGGTTTTGCCTCAGTATTGCGGGGTCCCAGCTCTACCTCCCGGTGTTTCAAGATATAGTTAAGCTCATCCAGTCTTGGGAGATAATAACCCCCGACTACGGAGAGGCTCCATTGGATGGCGGCATGGGCAGGGTGAGGGACTAAGAGAGCAACCAGAAGCAATGACAGGGGAAGCAATGATGTAGCCGCAGGCTTCAGCCTGCGTCCCTCGCGTCCTGTATAACCGCAGGCTTTATCCTGCGAAAAACGCACCCTGAAGGGTGCGGCTACAAATGCGTTTATTTTTTTATATAATCCCATTTAAGACATCTTCTAATTCGCATCCAATAGAGCCCTTAAATGGATACTCCTGCCACGATGGCACCAAACCTTTCCTGACTGGATTATCAAGTATGTATCTTACCTGAGCTGCCATATCCTCATGTTTTCTTATTATATGGTCATAAAAATCCTTCTGCCACATGATCCCAAGTTTATTCGAAGACATCCAGAACCCTGTCTTTTGCTTATAACTTACGATAGCCTTCCATATGTTAGAATCGCCCCTCGTTCCCATGATTATTAAATGCTGATGATCCGGCATGAAACAGTAAACAGGAACAATGCAGCCTGTTCCTGAAACTACCGGGGTAAGGATATCTATAAATCTATGCGCAAGGCCAGGATCACTCAGGCTAAAGCCTGAGGCTACTGCTGAGGCTACTGCTGGGGCTACTGCTCTCTTCAAACACAACGTGAAGGCAACTGATGCCTCTCCTTTATAAAATTCTTTTGGCAGTCTATGCCTTTTTTCGCGTATGTTCATGACCTTTAGGTGTAGCCGCACCCTTTAGGGTGCGTAGCCCAGCCTAATTACGCAGGATAAAGCCTGCGACTACGGTCTGCGACTACTTAAAGATAAATCCCGGTTTAATCAACTGCACGACCGCCGGTAATACGATCAACGTGGCCAGGGAGCTTGTGAGCATGGCGAGGGGGACAAGGAAACCCTCCATGTGGAGATAGTATCCGGTGAAGAGGAGTGTAACGCCCCCGGCTGCCAGGGCCAATGCAACAAAGATAATCGCCTTACCGGCGGTAAGAAGCGTCTTCTCTACAGCAGAGTTGGAACGCAGACTAAAGTCTGCGGCTACATCCTGACCTCTGATTTCTTCCCGGAGTCTGTACAGCAGATATATCGAATAATCTGCCCCGAAGCCGACAGCCATTGCTGAAATGGCGGCTGTGCCCACACCAAGTCCAATGCCGGCGATACCGAGTACGCCAAAGTTCACCAGGACGGCAATGGCCAGCGGCAAGAGGACAAGAATCCCCCCGACCAGTGACCTCAGGACTATGGAAGAGATAATAAACACGATAGCGGCTATCTGCAGGATATTCCATATCTTTCCGGATACCATGGTCTGGTTGAGGGCCATCATCACGGGGATACTTCCCGCGACGCCAACCTTGATGCCAGGGGGGAACTGAGATTTATTCACTATCGATATCAACTTCTCGCCCAACACCGTGCTGTCGTCCCTCAGAAATACCCATACAACGCTCTTTTGGAATTGGTAATCTAAGAATCTGTCAATCTCTCCCTGTGCTCCTGAAATAGAAAAGAGGAAAAGATACTCTGAGATAGTAGATTTATTGTCCGGGATAGTACGATAGGCCTTATCGCCTCCATGCATACTCTGATTCATGGCCTTTACGTAATCTACGTAGGACTGGGTCTTGCCGACCTCCGGAACTGTTTCTATCTCTTGCTGCAGTGCCTCTATGACTCGCAATACTGCAGGGTCTTTAAGACTATCGCGCTCCTGACCTTCGATATAGACGTAGAATGTGGCCGTCCCGCCAAAGTATTTGTTGAGTGCTGCATCATCCTTTCTGAATTGGGTGGACTCAAAGAACAGCCCCTTCAGACTGTTGATTACAGTAAGCCTGTTTATGCCGTAGAAGGAAATGGCTATCACTATAAGAAGCCCAATCCAGACGAGCCAACTGCGCTGAGTCACAAGGCGGGAGATGGAGAGTAAAAATCTGTTGAGGATGCCGGCCTCACCCCCTCCCCAACCCTCCCCCGTTAAGGGGGAGGGAGTTTCTAACTTCTGACTTCTTGCTTCTGATTTCTCTCCCTCGCCTGCTACCTCCGTAGGACGCAGGCTGAAGCCTGCGGCTACTTTCTTAGGCGGTCTCATCAAGGACCTGGCAGCCGGGATGAAGGTCATCTCAAGGACGAGGGCGCTGAGGATGCCGAATGCGGTAAAGAGTCCAAAGGATTGAAAGGTCTTTAGCTTAAATGTGAGAAGGGATGCAAAGCTTGCTGCCGCCACAATGCCTGCGGTGATCATCACAGGACCGATCTTTGTAAGGGAATCTATTACAGCCTGCCTTGATGCTTCCCTCCCCCAGTACTCGCTACCACCTTCTCCCTCAGGTGTAGCCGCAACCTTCAGGTTGCGTCCATGGCCCCCCTGATTACGCAGGCTAAAGCCTGCGGCTACATCCAGCTCCTCATAGTATCTCTTTAATATCTGCACCGAATGCCCTGCAGCAACGGCAAGGATAAGGATAGGGGTCATCATATTCCACGGATCGAGGGGGATCTTAAAAACTCCCATCAATCCGACAGCCCAGACAACACTCAGGAGGGCACACACGATGGGAAGGACCATCCCCTGTATGCTTCGGAATGCAAAGTAGAGGACAAACATTATTATAAAGAGGGCTAACGGATAGATATACCGGCTCATCCTCCATGAATCTGCCTCAAGAAAGGAGAGCGCTATGGGAAGACCGCCTACATAGATCTCCGTATTGGCATCCTTGTACTTATCGATAATCTTAAGTACGTTGCTATGGATCGTGGCATCACTGACGTACCACTGTTCCCATCCCTTTTCTCCGCCCTGCGCACCGGGCCAGCCGGCCTCACCACCTGCGGGCCGGTTACCTTCCTGACCTGTTGGCCACTGCCCACCCCCTCCCTGCCCCTCCCCCGTTAAGGGGGAGGGAAGCGCTCCGGAGCCTTTTGCCGGCCGACTACCTTCAACCTGCTGACTTTCAGCTGGCGATTGACTTGTTCCCTCTTGCGGACTGATAGCCGGTGATTCCTGGCCACTCCCCTCTGACTTCTGACCTTCCCCTTCTAAGTTCTGACTTCCAACTTTTGACTTCTCTCCAACTCCATCCCCTGCACCCTGCCACTTCTTCCAATCCTCCTGGGCCCAGGCAGAGGAGATTAATTCAACCCCGCTGTAGTTGCCCGATTTATCGGGCTCTCGGTTTCCCTGCCAAATAAATTGGGCAACTACATCCTGCTTAGGTGTAGCCGCAACCTTTAGGTTGCGTCCAATGCCACCCTGATTGCGCAGGCTAAAGCCTGCGGCTACAGCGGGGGTATTGGTGCCACTCTGCTTCTGCCACCAGTCGCCCGCGCCCCCCTTGAAGTCCAAAATAATCGCGGCCACTGTCCCATCCTGTGAGATGAGGCTGTTTATAAACATGGGGTTTGAGTAGACCCTCTTCTTTAACGCGGCCATTCCTTCAGGGGTATACTCAATCCCCTCAAGGAGACTTTTTATCTCAAGTGAATCACCCTCAGCTTTGACATACTTGACCTTACGATCTGCTATGCTAACCACATTGTTTTCCAGTATCCCAGGGATTTTTTTGACCTCTTCATTAATGCCTCGAATCTTTTCTATATCTGAAGGATTGAATATATCGCCATCCTTTGAGGCGACACCGATTAATACGACGCGGCTCCCGCCAAACTGTTTCTCTATTTCGTTGTTCAGCTTCACATAAGGGTGATCCTGCGGCAGTAACGCCTTTGGATCAAGTACCATATGAAGCCCTTTAAACTGATAAGCAAAGAAGGCCGTAGCAAAGAGGGCCAAGATAATGGTGGTCACTGGAAAACGGACGATACGTTCTATGTGGTTACGTAGCATAGCAAAGCTCCTTTGTTCAAAGTTATAAAATCAAAAATTAAAAGTCAAAAATTAAAATGTAGATAACAATGTAAAAAGAATCATTCCTCTTTGAATTTTTCTTTGTCATTTTGCATTTTTATTTTTGATATTTGATTTTTAAAAGCTGTATTTCACCTCCATATACACCCTGTCATCATCATCAAAGTAGCCAAAGAAGTTTAACCTGCCGGGGTCTGGTCCGGGATCGCCTGAGAATATGTCAGCACCAAATAGAAATGTTATCTTATCTGTATAGCGATATTCAAGCTTCGGCCTGAACAGGTATTCTTTCCGGTTGAGGAGCAATATGGCAAGGAACTGCGGCACCATCGTCCCGTAACGTATCTCTTTTCTTGCAAAAAGGGATGCCGCATCCTCATGCCTGCTCTGTTGGATATCATTCGTATAGTGCAAAATGATATCCTGTGAAAAATTCAGGGATATATCCGCACCATAAAGCACCGTCTTTAAGCCCACCACATGGCTGACATAATCTCTCGGGATTTCATTGAATACTGCCTCGTCAGTTCCACAGGCAGTACAGGTCCCCCAATACTTTCCGTCGGTATAGGAGAATTCTCCTTCAGCAACTATCTTCCCGAAACTCTTGGCAAGACCTACCCCGTAGGTCTGAAGCCTCCTGAAGCGCGGAAAGAATTTCACCTCGGGCGATATCCCAAGGTTCCCAAGACCTAAGCCTGTAATGGTCCTGAAGGCCGCCGGGAAGTCATCCCAGTGATAAAGATAGGCAAGTGCAAACTCATATCCCCCAAGACTACCAGAGGTACGTAACCCAGCCTCACTGTTTTTAAAATTCCTCGGCACCTTATGAAGATCCGGTAGCTTCTGAAACTGAGACCACTCAGATCGCAAAGGGGCCGGTTCATGTCCCCTGACATCAGGTATCCACAACCCTTCTATGGTCAATGGCCCAAGGTAGTAGTCCCCCTTTACCATCCAGAGGGGGATATATCGATCAGCTACATCCCGTAATATATGTTCTTTAAAATCGAGAGGGTTTACTACATCCAGTATACGCCATCCCTCCACGATTCCCCACCGGATGATCTGTTTTCCCGCCCTCAAGTCCATACTACTAAAAAACATATCAAAGTAGAACTCTTTGAGGTTCAGTCCATATTTATCGACCTTTATATCCTTCAAATTTTCTATATCAGGCTCAGGCTTTCCAGGGTCCGGGGGTTGGATAAAGGCAAAGGGTTTCATAGGTGCAATGGTACCAAGATCCTGGATATCGTAAGCCAGGTCATAATATGCCCATACTCTGGCACTCCATCGCAGACTTTGACTGAAGGAGTAGGACGGCTCAATCTGGAGTATGTTCAGTATCTTGCTAAAGGCGGTAGGGCTTACGTACCTGTAGGCCGTCTCATTTTTTATATACCCTCTTAACTCAACATTCTTCAGCCCCTCTTCGCGCAACCAGGTCAGGAGACCACGGGAAGGCTCAGGAGTCGTTCGCTCTTCTGTAATCTGGGGTGTAGTCCCTTCTGCGGGTGAAAGGACCGGGGCCTCCGCAGGCGCTGCAGGCTGGGCAGTCCCTAATGGTTCTTCACCCCTGCTAATACCAGGGTTAAAAAATATTAGAATAATGGAGATCATGATAGAAACGGCCATGAGCCAGGGATCACAAAGGTGCATAAAACTGTAGTTGCCCGATTTATAGAGCTTCTTTGAAAATGTCACCCTGAGCCGAAGGCGAAGGGTCTGAACTGTCAGATTCTTCGCTTCGCTCAGAATGACAGACAGAACAGGATTTTCGGATGAAAAAAGACGATAGGAAGACAAATAATTACGGTCCCTCCCCTCTTTTTAACATTCTATCTGTGAAGAGATCATCCCGCAGACCGTTATTAATCTTTAAATCACTGATCTCAAAGAGGGTCGAATGTCCTGTCTGCTGATTCTTTACTGTCGCCTTCTCCCAGACCCAGAGATCTCCATTCTTCTGCCATGTGATGGCCTGTACTTTAAGCGGCTCTTTCTTCTGGTCATAGTACTCGATCTTCACTGTCCTCCACTCATCCTTTAATATCCAGAAGACCCTCTTACCATAGGCAGAACCAGCCTCCTTTGGCTTGCTCTCAACGACATAGCATGCCTTTCCATCGCATGGCTTCTCTCCAATAAACTCATGGGTGTCCTCATCTAACCGCCTCTGTCCCATGTCGGCAAACGTGAGGTCTGAGCCCATAAAGGCATCATCCTGACCACGTGTCGATATCACACTTACCTTTCTCAGGGATGGGAGATAGAGCCAGAGACCGTCTATCTTTCCCTCCTTTGCATAATCCCATATCAGGAACCCTGTCCCCTTTGCATCAGGTGGATGATTTGTAAAAAAGAGGGTCTTGCTGTAGAACCCATCTTTCCCTCTGTAATTTTTCCAGTATCTTGATGTAATAATCTTCTTCTCCTGCCTCTGTGCAGAGGTAAGAATCAGGGTCACAGTTGACTTCTGATCATCCCCCTGAGGAAGCTCTTCTACCTTCTTCATGATATCAAGTCCTGTCATGGCAGCCTGTGCGGGGAGAAGAAATATTGTGAAGAGTGTAACGACAAGTAAAAGGGTTGAAAAAACCGATTTTCTTACACTCATATCATAGCTCCTTTCTGTGTAAAAAAAACGGATAGAATACTCTATCCGTTGATCTGTAGTTGCCTGATTTATCAGGCTCTATATCCAACCTATCCATTAGCCCAATAAATTGGGCAACTACGGCAGTTGCTA
>JAHFEQ010000029.1:0-8824 GCA_023248395.1 Nitrospirota bacterium | reverse complement strand
CCTCTTCAAGCCACCCTATTATCTCTTTATCTGAATAGGCAGCACCTGCCGGTGTATGGATAAGTTGATTAACCCCGATAAGAGCTGAAAGGAGTGGCCCTGTTTTATCTGCATTCAGCATCTGTTCCTGCAAGATCAAAAGCCCGCCACGGACCATGGAATCAAATGCCTTTTTAAATGTCTGCTTATTCACTGCTGGAGATTCCTGATTCATCATGGATGAAAGGAGAACCGCATCATGGCCAGAACCAAAACCATCTTTCAGGTAATCCCCTTCCATGGTTGTCACCTGATCGTCTGCATGATACATCTTTATAATCTCTCTGGTAATCTTGAGTGTCTGAGGAAGATCAAATACTATGCCTCTTAAACCAGGAGTCTTCTTACACAGGAATATAGTAAAGGTTCCAGGACCACCGGCAATATCCAGGATCTGCTTTCTACCTTTCAGTTCTACAGTATCGGCAAGCAGATAGGCCTGGCCAACACCCCTGTGATGCATCCCCATGATATAGTTTCTCGTCGCCTCATCACTGATATCATGCGGTTTATGGATAGCGGGTTTGCCAGTAATAACGGCTTCAGGAAGTCCTCCCCACGGCATATACCAGTCATCAAACATGGATACAATACCACCCTGGTATCTTTCGCGTCCTTTAACCAAGAATGTACTCGAGAGTTCATTATTACTATACTTGTCATCTTTTTTATTCAGCAGACCAAGTGCCGTACATGCCACAAGCAATATCTCCAGACCGCGGGTATCCGTATTACACTGATGGGCAAGCTCTTCTGCTGTAGCCTCGTGTCCGTCGAGTTTAGTGAATATGTCAAGGCGGTTGGCAGCATGCAATACCCTGGAACTCCAGTAAGAAGAGGCAATCATCATCACGGCCATGAAATCAGGCCCGCTCCCCCACGAGCCCCCTGGTTTCTTTTCTTCTCCCATCAAACCCCCTTCCTTCCGCTTCCTGTCATTCTGGCTTCCTACTACCTGCTATCTAAATTAATGTTTATGTCCATGCCCGTGTGCATGCTCGTGTTCACCCTCATTTGCATGTTCATGTTCATGTTCATGCCCATTACCTTCTTCAAACATCTTTCTCTGCGTCACATCTATCTTATTAATCAGCTCAATCAGGACCGCGGCATGCTCTTTTTGGCTTTCAAGCAGGTGTTCGAGAATATGCACGACCTCTCCAGCCGCTGGAAAGTCTGCCCCTCCCATAACGGCCTTCTGGTATTCATAATTGTTTACCATCTTCAAGACTTCTGTAAGATCATTTCGCAGGTCAGCAAGCGCCTTTTCTGCCTGTGACAGTACCCCGTGTGAATGACCCCCTTCGCCACTTGTGTTACACATGTTGCTTTCTCCTTTCTTACTTCGTTGTCAATTTTGTTTCCTAATCTCTTTTCTAACTTCTTACCTCTTACTTCTCACTTCATGCCTAATACCACCCATTGCATTGGCCTTCGGCGCAATGTGTACCCGGCAATTACGGCAGTTGCTGTAGCCGCAAGCTTTAGCTTGCGTCATTTTGCAGGCTAAAGCTTGCGACTACCTGCTGTCTACTTCTACTCACGGCCTGTTCCCACCTGGGATAGCCCCGAGGTAGACAAGATTCGCCGCTGTGACCCCATAATCAATCCTTGTAGCTGAGCCAGGCGGTATTTGCAAGTACCGGTAATTCATCAGTGGTATTTGCAGGGCTTGAGCTACCGCTACCCTTACCGGCCCCATATGGGTAACTATGACTATCCTTTTCCCTTTATATTCCTGGATAGCATACGGTACTATACTACTGATCCTTTTTTGTAAGTCTACTATAGACTCTCCATCTTCTGGTGTATAGTGGATAGGATCACTCTTCCACCTGCTGAGGCCATCAGGGTATCGATCCTCTATCTCTTTAAATGTAAGCCCTTCCCATATACCAAAGCCACGCTCCTTAAGTTCATTCATTACCTTATACTCTAATTCCAGTTTTTTTACAACAGGTGTTGCAGTCTCTATCGTCCTTGCACAAGGACTGACAAGTACAGCAGCAATGTCCTCCCCCGTTAGCCATTCCCCTAACCTGCTTGCCTGCAGTCTTCCTTCTTTATTGAGATTCGGTCCATTATCCCCTATGTATATCCTGTCTTCAGGAAAATCTGTACTGCCATGCCTTATGAATATGAGAGTCGTTGAGGGTTCCTTAGTCCGCATATCTGTAGCCGCAGGCTTTAGCCTGCGGATTTACCCTCCTTATAGTAATTCTTTCCCTCCCCGCAAGATTTGCACATTATCTTTCCACCTATAAGGACCTCTTTATGGTCATTGACAGTCTCTCCACAGCCTTCACATTTTACCTTGTACTTTTCCCTGGTAAAGTCTGGGAGATCGACTTTAACATGATGGATTATAAAAAGTTCCTTCTCAGGCATTACCTTATAGGCCTCGACCTCTTTTGCCTTTCTCCCGTCCTTGTCATCACCATATTCTCCATCAACATAATCATCCGCAAGGTTTCTGGTAGAATCCGGACAGGTAATCCTTATCGCCTTACCGCTCTTCAGGTTTACAAATGTGGCAGCAACCTTTCCCCAATCCAGAAATTTAAGATTCTTCCTGCTTATCCTGGCACCTGTCACAACAGATATGGCGTCTACAGGACATCGATCCGTCTCAATATAAACCATAAAGTCCTTTTTCTGAGAACCCTTCGGGTCTGTAATCTCTATCTCACGCAACCCTGCAAGCGCCATCCTGGTTCCTATGACAGTCCCAGGGCAAAGGTGCCCGTGAAAGGCAGCTGCCTTCTCAAGCATATATTCTAACGCTGCGTCTGTTCTTTTCATCTGGACCGGCATGTTGTCAATCTCCCTCCTTACCCTTGCGCTGTATATGTTGCTGTAGTCGCAAGCTGTAGCCGCAAGCTTCAGCTTGCGTACGTTGCCCCCTATGTTGCTGCGTGTCGCAGGCTAAAGCCTGCGACTACAAGCTGCGGCTACATGATCTAAGGCCACTGGGATCGCCATTGTCCTTCTGTGTCAGTGGTGCATCCCGTATCGCAATTTGAACCGGAAGTATATGCATTCCCCGTACTCGTATATGTCCCTGTGATGGTATATCTGTTAAACACACCAGGGTTATTTGGGTCCATCTCTGTAACCTCTTTAGAATAAACCCCGGTGGCATTCCCCGTCATAGTGCCTGTTGTGTCTACCTGGGTAGAGTCGACAGTGGTATAAGGAATATAAAATTTCAGATAATAGGGTTCAAGTGGATCTGTCTTTTTATCAACGACCACATCAAATCCAAACTCATTGTGCTGGGCCCTCAACCCCCCTGATGGACTGGAGGTTACTCCGAATGTCGCAGTAGTATTGGGCGCTGAGGGGGCATTGTAGTATCTGGCAGAAAAATGTGGCTGGATAACGGTTGTGGTAGCCGTCTGCCCCAGTAAAGCGCCACTCCCGCCTGGAATGACACCTGACCCTTTTTGTGTATCTACAGCTGCATTAGGAAACCAGGGGGTAGATGTGTCACCCCATGAACACTCCCCCTGATCTATCCAGCCATTTCCATTAGAATCTGTACAGGTAATATTAGCAGGGTCAAAACCCTTTATGGCCCGGTCGTTATAGGTTCCCTGTTCTACTCTGGTCTCTTGAGCAGTGTCAGGAGAAGGTCCATCAGGAATATAACTTCCTGCAGCCATTGCAGAGGCATTAAAAAATAAAAACAGCAATGCAAGAGTAAATGACCATGACCTCATGTGCCACATTATGGATGTTCCTCTACCCAAATCTCCCCCTCGGGTGTGGTCTCTTTTTTCCAAATAGGCGTTATACGTTTCAGCTCATCGATACACCACTTACAAGCCTTAAAGGCGTCTGCCCTGTGTGCGGCCCCTACTACGATAAGCACGATGTTCTCTCCTATGCCTATCTTGCTTATTCTATGCACGATATCCACTTCTTTAATGTCAAAATCCTTAAGGGCCTGCTCTCTTATTTCATGGAGTTTCTTCTCTGCCATCCCGGGATAATGTTCAAAATCAAGTTGCTTTATGGACCGGCCGCGTGAGGTTCCTCTGCCAATACCCAGAAATACGACAATTCCACCGATACCCCCTGAGCTTGCCTTAACCCTGTTAATCTCCTCATCTATAGAAAAGTCCTCTTTCTGAACCCGTACCATAGATGAGCCCTTCACCCCGCCTGCGAATGGAGGGAGAATCCCTACTTCATCGCCATCCTTAACCAGCATCTCATCGCTCCCAATCTCATGATTTACAGAGATAAGAACCCGCTTGCTGCGTATCATCTCTCCAACCTTTGGGAACTCCTTCTCTATCATCCCTATAAACTCCTTAAGCTTGATCCCGCTGCCAATATCAAACTGGGCATCTTCCCTGCTGGCTAAGTTTTTTAGGATTGCAAAAAATTTGACTCTTACCATTATAGCCCTCCCTGTCTTTTCTTACCTCTTACTTCTTGCTGCTAACGCAGGCTAAAGCCTGCGACTACAGCCTGCGACTACAGCCTGCGACTACTCACTCTGATTTACAAACATCTCAGTTGCCCATGAAATAGAAACCAAAGCAAACAAAACCAGAAAGGCAAACCCTGCAAAAACAGCCTCTGATGAAACAACCCCTGTATAAAATACCCTGATTGCCTCTACCGCATAATCTATGGGGTTCACCATCGTAATAATACGTATCCACTCGGGCATAAAACTCTTTGGCACCATTGCAGAGGAAAAAAACATCAGTGGCAGAGTCATCATATTCCCCATCACTACCAGGGGCTCTTCCCTTTTTATCCAGATCGCGAGACCATTGGATATGCCAGAAAACCCAACGGCAAGCAGAAACACAACGATAAGACTCAATAACATGCCACTAAATCCTGACACCCTTACTCCAAAGATAAGGGCAACGATAAATATTATAAGACACTGTATAATGACTGTAAATGCAGAGTGTATCACACGGCTCATGACGATCGATATCCTCGACACAGGGGTAACCAGCATCTTCTCCACAGTACCAAAATTTATCTCCCGTAAAAGGCTTACACCTGACCAGGATGTTCCAAATAGTACCGTCATAATAACAGCACCTGGAAGAAAGAAATCCATGTAACGGCCGGCAGGAAATCCTGGAAGAGAGGCCATGTTTTTAAATAACTGCCCAAAAATAAGCAGCCAGATAAGGGGTTGTATGATCGTAAATAGCGCCCACATTGGCATTCTTAATGTGATACGTACGTATTTATTGAATAGATACCATGTGTCACTGATAAGACAGATCATGACTTTCCCTGCCATTTCTTCCAGGGCTCTTCCTGGTTCTTACTCTTATCCCACGATTCTTCCTGTTTATTGTTCCATTTCTCCCATGGTTTTTCTTCTGACTTCTCCCCCTCCCTTTTTCCCTCACCCTTCCACTTTTTACCCCATCCACCCTTCTGCCATTGTGCCCACCAGGGATTAGATCCTTCCGAAGAATCACCTTCTTTAAAACTAACTCCACTATACTTTAAATAAACATCATCAAGACTTGGTCTTGAAATAGTCAGTGATAATATTTCGATACCATGCTGAGTCAGTAGCTTCATTAAGGCAGGAATTGCCTCACTTCCATTATTAACGTATACCCTTACATGGCCATCCTCGCATAGCAACTCTTTAACGATAGAGTTATCTTTTAGTATTGAATTTGCCTTTTCTTTCTCCCCACTGTTTAATGAAAGGGTTATGGAATCCCCTTTAATACTATCCTTTAATGCCTCCGGGGTATCTACAATCTTCATGCTCCCCTTGTGGAGAATCCCTATCCTGTTGGAGAGCTTATCTGCCTCATCTAAGTAATGGGTCGTAAGGAATAGTGTCACCTTCAGATCCTTATTGAGCATGCGTATAAAGTTCCACAAGGATGAACGACTGTGCGGATCTAAACCGATCGTCGGTTCATCGAGAAACAGAATCTTCGGATTGTGTATTAATGCCGTTGCAATGTCTAATTTTCTCCTCATTCCTCCGGAATAATTAGAGACCAATGCATCTGCACTATCTTTAAGGTCAAATAATTCTAATAACTCCTCCACCCTTCTGCTGATAGTCTTGCTATCCATCCTGTACAATCTGCCTTGAAGGACGAGGTTTTCTCTTCCTGACAAAAAATAATCAACGCCTGTCTCCTGAGCCACATAGCCTATGGAACACCTCACCTTGTTGGGTTCAGTCTGGACGTTATAACCACTGATCCATGCGTAACCCGATGTAGGACGGGAAAGGGTAGTTAAAATCTTTATGGTAGTACTCTTCCCGGCGCCATTAGGCCCTAAGAAACCAAATATCTCCCCTTCTTCCACATGGATACTCAGATTATCCAATGCCTGAGTGCCAGAAGGGTATATCTTTGTAAGCTTCTCTGTTTTTATCATTGCTCTTAGTTCTACTCCTCCTCCAGCGACATGACACAACATAGAGCAGGATACGCAAGCTAAAGCTTGCGGCTACAGGTTGGGGTTACACCCTACCTGCTTCCTGTTACCTGCTCCCTGATGTATGTCCCGGATTTTCCACCTGTCTTTTTCTCCAGGCATATCTCGCCTAAAATCATCCCTTTATCTATCGCCTTACACATGTCGTATATCGTCAGGGCGGCTATCGATACCGCTGTCAATGCCTCCATTTCCACACCCGTCTGTCCACCGACTTTTACAGTAGCCGTAATCTCTACTGCACACAAACCATTTTGATCGGGCTCAGGATATTCTGTAAACGATATATCTACCCCTGTCAACAATAAGGGATGACACATAGGTATTACATCCGACGTCCTCTTTGCACCCATAATACCCGCCACCTGTGCTACCGCAAGTACATCACCCTTTGCTATTTTCCCCTCTTGTATCCTTTTTAATGTTTCAGGCAGCATATAAACCTTCCCTGATGCAATAGCTGTTCTCGATGTAACAGCCTTTTCACTTACATCAACCATCTTTGCCCTACCCTCTACATTAAAATGTGTAAGCTCTGCCACTTGTACACCTCCTGTAATCTTGATGTCATTCTGAGCGAAGCGAAAAATCTGATTACCCCAGCGTATCAGATCCTTCGGGCATTCGCCCTCAGGATGACTGCTCCACTTAAAAAACTCGCATAGAGTATACCAGATTTTATTAAATCAACAAATAATTTCTTGAGAATGCATAAAAAAATGGCAGATGAGAATCTCATCTGCCATTAATTTCCTAATCAAAGTAATTAATTTTAGATTTAAAATTTGAAATTTTAAATTTCAAATGGTCTATCCACCAATCTGGGTCATAGAATGGAGGTACTTCTTGGAGTCGGCATTGATATCTATATTATGCGCCTCTGGTTTGGTATCCATAACTGAACAGAGAAGTCTCTCTATTTCAGCATCATCACAACCATTTCTAAGAGGCTCCCTGAAATCTATATAGGACTCAGAGAAGAGACAGTGTTTTATCTTACCATCTGCCCCCAGGCGTATTCTATTACAGGTATCACAAAAATGCTCACTTATAGCACTAATAAAACCTACAAAACCCTTTGCCCCATGAATCTTGTAGTTTTTTGCAGGGCCTGATTTATCTTTTTCGTCTGTAACAGGCTCTAATTTTCCAAGCGCTGCCTCGATCCTCTCTATCATCTCAGCCTTAGATATAAAACTCTTCTTCCAACCCTCCCAGTCATCCACGGGCATAAATTCTATAAACCTTACATAAAATGGTTTTGTCAGTGTTAACTTTGCAAAATCCACTAACTCATTATCGTTGCTACCCTTTGAGGGAACCACGTTTAGCTTTATCGGATCGAATCCTACCCGCTCTGCCTCAAGGATCCCTTCCCACACCTTGTCGAAACAATCACCCTTTGTTATCGCCAAAAACTTCCTGGGATCAAATGTATCCAGGCTGATATTAATCCTCCTCAATCCTGCCTTCCTGAGGGCCTGCGCATAGTTCTTCAACAAGACCCCATTCGTTGTCATTGCAATATCCCTAATCCCATCTATCTTATTCACTGCAGCTATAAATTCAACAACCCCTCTCCGGACAAGAGGTTCGCCGCCGGTTATTCTTATCTTATTAAGTCCCATTTTAGCGGCAACCTTTACCAGGCGAAGCATTTCATCAAACTGGAGGAGTTCATTGGAAGGAAGGCTACTTATCGTCCCACAAGAAGGAACACAGTAGACACATCTGAGGTTACATCGATCTGTAACCGAAATCCTCATGTAGGTAATCTTACGATTAAAAGCGTCCACTAACTGCGTCATGGGAACCTCCTTGATTCCGTTTATTTTATATCCGACAGTTATAATTTTATTTGCAATTTCTATACCACTACTCCCATTTCTCTTTTTTTGCAGCAGATAATATCCATCCTCAGCAAGAGGAAATATTACAGCCATACTGTTTGAATTGCAGCTGGCTCCTTCGTTGCTTGGAGGCCCAATGAATTGGGCAACTACAGCGGCGCCCTGCACAGATAGATGTAGTTGCCCAATTCATCAGGCATGAGGATGTGGTTACCCATCTAACATTCGCGATGATAATTCCCTTGTAGCCATCAAAACTGTATAGCGATTATACGAATTTTAAGCCCGTAGCCTTTCACATCGCCTAACTCTTTAATTTAATAGAGGAATAATATTGTATATTTTTGATACATGCTAAAGAAAAAGATACCCCTTGACCCTTCCCACATTATGCTATAGCATATCAAAAATTCGTAATTCTTCTGTAAAATAATCAGTTAAACAAGGGGGGTGCTTTATGCAGAACAGACCTAAAG
>JAHFEQ010000080.1 GCA_023248395.1 Nitrospirota bacterium | reverse complement strand
GCAGTTAGGATTATAAAGGACCTTGATATCGATATTATGAACCGGGATGTCCTGGTTGTTGAGGATATTATTGATACAGGTTTTACGTTGGGATATCTATTGAGGATTCTTAAGGCAAGAAAACCTGCCACACTGAAGGTCGCTGTTCTTCTCGACAGACCGGCTCTGAGGATAGTAGATTTACCCGTAGCCTACAAGGGATTTGAGATACCCGAACAATTTGTAGTTGGTTATGGCTTGGATTACAATCAGAAGTACAGAAATCTCCCCTACATATGCCTCTTAAAGACAGCCAGATAATCTATCTGAGATTTGAAATTTCATCTTATCATCTGCCCGGTCTTTAGATAGACCTCTTTAATAATATTTTTACCAAAATATTTATTAACCTTGTCTATCAGGTCCTCTTTATAGAAGCTTATCTCCTGAAGCCATACGGGACTATCCACAATAATATAGAGCTTTTTATAATGAATCCCTGCAGGATATGAATGGCTGGCAATAATCGTTCCGACGACGGACTCCCATTTATCCGCGAGCATATGTTCGTTCATCTTCCCTTCAAGCCCATATTGCCGTATGAGCTTATCTAAAATCTTAGATACCCGCTGCATTCGTGTACCCCCTTGAACTTAAATAACTTTTCCTGTAGTATGATGCCGGTATGGCCGTTTTGAAGAAAAACATATGGCTCCTCTTCCTCTTTATCCTGATAGGGGCCCTGCTTGGTGGCGTCCTTGGAGAGATACTCAAGGCGATTTCTCCGGAAGGCCCGCTGAGAAACGTATTTAGCCAGGGCTTCCATATAGGGATCACCCCTCCGATAACTTTAGACCTCAGGATTTTCTCTTTTACCATAGGATTTACCTTAAGGGCAAATCTCCTGACCCTTCTGGGTGCAATCCTGGGGATATATATCTACAAATATGCCTGATAACCTCAAATAAAAAATCAATTTTTTATTCCCATCCCCCTTTCTTTCAGCATCTTTATCTTATCCCTCAACTCAGCGGCCCGTTCAAAATCGAGTCGTTTTGCAGCCTCCTTCATCTCCTTTTCTAACGATTTCAGGATAGAGGATAATCTGCTTTCTGGTATATACTCCTCCAGCTCCTCTTTTATAACAGGTACAGTATAGTAATCTACCTCAGATATTTCGTATAGCCTCTCTGGAATGCCCTTTGTGATACTCACAGGGGTAATGTGATTAGCCCTGTTATATTCCTCCTGGATCCGGCGTCTGCGATTTGTCTCATCTATCGCCTTTTTCATTGAATCTGTAACCCTATCCGCATACATGATCACCTCTCCGGCAATATTTCTTGCGGCCCTGCCTGCGGTCTGGATGAGGGATGTATGGGATCTGAGATACCCCTCTTTATCTGCATCCAATATGGCTACAAGTGATACTTCAGGGAGATCCAACCCCTCACGGAGCAGATTTATACCGATGAGGACATCAAACTTTCCGATCCTGAGGTCCCTGATGATCTCAGTCCTCTCAAGAGTATCTATTTCAGCGTGGAGATAGCGGACCTTTATCCCTAATTCATGATAATACTCCGTAAGATCTTCTGCCATCCTCTTTGTCAGGGTGGTCACCAGGACCCTTTCCCCCCGGTCTACCCTCTTCCTGATCTCCCCTAACAGGTCATCGACCTGTCCCTTTGCAGGTTTTACGAGGATATTGGGATCTGTAAGGCCTGTAGGGCGTATGATCTGTTCTACCAAATCCCCGCCTGCTTTTGAGAGATCATAAGGCCCCGGCGTTGCGGATACATAGATCACTTGATTGACACACCCTTCAAACTCCTGAAAGGTCAGCGGTCTGTTATCTATTGCAGATGGGAGACGGAAACCGTATTCTACAAGGCTCTTTTTTCTCGAACGGTCCCCTTCATACATCCCTCTGAGTTGAGGGATGGTGACATGGCTTTCATCAATAATAAGGAGGAAGCCCTTTGGGAAGTAATCGAGCAGTGTAGGCGGCGGTTCCCCCGGCATCCTCCCACTCAAGTGCCTGGAGTAGTTTTCGATGCCGTGACAGTACCCGATCTCCTTGATCATCTCTAAATCAAAGTTTGTTCTCTGCTCTATCCTCTGCGCCTCAAGGAGCCTGTTCTGATTCTCAAAGTATCTGATACGCTCTCCCAGTTCGATCTTAATGGACTCAAGGGCCCGTTTCAATCTGTGCCGCGGCAGTACATAATGGGTTCCAGGATATATCGCTGCTTTAGACAGCCGTTTTCTGATATTTCCCCTGAGAGGGTCTATTTCGGACAGGGAATCTACATAGTCGCCGAAGAGCTCCACCCTGATGCAGGACTCCTCAGAAGAGGCGGGGAATATCTCTATAACGTCTCCCCGGACCCTGAATGTCCCGCGATGAAAATCGATGTCATTTCTTTCATACTGTATATCTACAAGTTTTCTTAAAATCTCATCCCGGTCAATAGCCATACCCTCTTCAAGGTACAGGAGCATCCCCTGATAGGCCTCGGGTGAACCAAGCCCATAGATACACGAGACAGAGGCTACAATGATTACGTCACTTCTCTGGAGAAGGGAGGTGGTTGCAGAGTGTCTCATGCGGTCTATTGCATCGTTGATAGAAGAGTCCTTTTCGATATAGGTGTCTGATTGAGGGATATAGGCCTCAGGTTGGTAGTAGTCATAATAGCTTACAAAATATTCAACGGCATTCTCAGGGAAGAAATGCCGGAACTCATGATAGAGCTGTGCAGCCAGTGTCTTATTAGGGGCGATGACGAGGGCCGGCTTTTGGACCTGTTCTACGACATTGGCAAGTGTAAAGGTCTTTCCGCTCCCTGTCACTCCAAGCAATACCTGGTGCTTTATGTCACCTTTAATCCTCTCACTAAGGATCCTGATAGCCCCAGGCTGATCTCCCTGCGGGGTTAACTGAGATATGAGCTTAAAGCGGGTCAACTTGCAACTTTGGCCTCTCTCAGGAATTTTGCCGCCTCCTCGGGGGAGGTGGGGTTTATATAGAATCCTGATCCCCACTCAAAGCCGGCGATCCTGACCAGTTTCGGCATGATTTCGAGGTGCCAGTGGTAAAATTCCTTCATCTGGCTTCGCAGCGGGCATGTATGGATAATATAATTGTAGGGAGGGATGTTTAACACCTTATCCAACCGCAATAATATATTTTTAAGAATCCTCGCCAGACTGCTATACTCCCATGGCTGTGACTCATCAAAGCATGAATTATGGTTCTTGGGAATGATCCAGGTCTCAAAGGGGAACCGGGCCGCAAAGGGCGCTATGGCAAGGAAGTGTTCATTTTCTGCCACATTCCTTTCCTCAGCATACATCTCCTGCCTCACGATATCACAGTATATGCATCGCTCCTTATAATTATAGTAAAGCCTTGCTCCTTCAATCTCTTCAGAGACTTGTCTCGGGATAATAGGGAGGGCGATCAACTGGGAATGAGAATGTTCAAGAGAGGCGCCTGCCGCTTCCCCCTCATTTTTAAAAATAAGAATAGATTGAAATCGTGGATCCTTCTTCAAATCGATGACCCTGTCTCTATAGGACCACAAGATATCTTCTATCTTCCTCTCCGGAAGTTTTGACATGGTAAGGTCATGAGAGGGTGTTTCAATAATGACCTCATGAGCCCCTATCCCGTTCATCTTATCAAACAGACCGATACCGGTTTTATCCAAATTTCCTTCAATCTTCAGGGCAGGAAACTTGTTCGGTACTACGCGCAGGCTCCAGCCTGAGGAATTTGAAGCGGTTCCCGTTTCACGGTAGGCCAATATCTCAGGTGGCGTAAATTTCTCATTTCCGGCACAAAAGGGGCAGAAACCACCTTTTCTTTTTGGTGAGGCCTCCTGAAAATCAGAGGGTCTCCTGCCCCTTTCAGAAGAGATGATCACCCACCTTCCGGTTACGGGATCTTTTCTTAGTTCTGACAATTTATCCTCCTCTTTTTGATTCCAAATTTCAAATTTGAGATTTAAGATTACGTTTCTATCTCGGCCTCTATACCCAGCAACTTCATCTTCCGGTGCAGATTGCTCCTCTCTATCTTCAGATCTTCAGCAGTCCTTGTAACATTTCCTTTATTTTCTTTCAATCTCTCCAGGATGTAGTAACGCTCAAAATTGGCCCTCGCCTCCCGCAAAGAGCTAAACTTATCATTCAGGAGTTGTCCCTCTCTGTGCGGGACCCCGGTTGATATGATGGTCAAGTCTCCCCGCAAGATACGTTCTCCCGGGGCCATAATGGCTACACGTTCCATCAGATTGCGTAGTTCCCGGACATTGCCAGGCCAGTCATATTCTTTCAGCAATTCTATCGCCTCTTCTGTCAGGACCTTTTCCTGCAGCCCCTGTTCCTGTATCACAGCCCTGAGGAAATATCCGGCGAGGAGAGGGATATCTTCTCTCCTTTCCCGCAGGGGAGGAACATGAATGGCGATCACGTTGATTCTATAATAGAGATCCTCCCTGAAATTCCCCCTCTTAATCTCTGCCTGGAGATCTTTATTGGTTGCTGTTATAACCCGGACATCGATCTTTATGGTCCTGCTGCCTCCAACTCGCTGAAACTCCTGCTCCTGCAGGACCCGTAAGACCCTGGCCTGAGTATTTAAGCTCATATCCCCTATTTCATCAAGAAAGAGTGTCCCTCCGTCTGCAAGTTCAAACTTCCCTCGCTGAACAGAAGAGGCCCCGGTAAAAGCCCCTTTCTCATGGCCAAATAGCTCGCTCTCTATAAGGGTATCCGGTATCGCTGCACAGTTCACGGCGACAAATAACTTATTCGCCCGCTGACTTGCCTGGTGTATGGAACGGGCAACCAGCTCCTTCCCTGTACCATTCTCTCCGGTCACAAGGACCCTGCTATTCGTGGTCCCTACTGTCCGTAACTGTTCTTTTAAGTAGCGCATCGGGGGGCTCTCCCCGATAATCTCTTCCCACTTCTCGAACTTTCCTCTAAGTTGTACATTCTCTAATTCCAGGCGTTGCTGCCGGAGCGCATGTTCAATCAGCAAGGTTACCCGCTCCATGGAAAGCGGTTTTTCAATATAATCATACGCCCCTAATTTTGTAGCCTTAACAGCCGTTTCTATAGTGCCATGTCCTGACATCACAATAACAATGATCCCCTTGTGCGTATTCCTGATCTCCTTCAGGACCTCAAGCCCATCAATGTCAGGAAGCCATATATCGAGCAGGACAACAGAAGGCGTATCATTCTCTATCTTCTTTAATGCCTCGCGGCCTCTCTCTGCTGTTGCAATGGTATAATTTTCGTCTTCCAGGACCCCTGTCAGGGCGCTCAGGATACCCTTTTCGTCATCAACTATGAGTATATGGTCTGGCATAAGTGATAAATCAAAAATAAAAATGCAAAAATCAAAATGACATATTAAAATGTAGAAAATATCAAGACTGCGTCATTTTGATTTTTGATCTTTGCATTATTTATACAGGCAATTCAATAATAAACTTCGTTCCCCTGGGACTATTATCACTGGCTATAATTCTGCCATTATGATCAGTGACGATACGATTCACAATGGCCAATCCCAGACCAGTACCGGTCTTCTTTCTTGAAAAATAAGGTATAAACAACTTCTCTTTATCCTCAGGGGGAATGCCGACCCCATCATCAGCCACCACGATCCGGACCATGTTGGTCCTGCGATCATGCTCTGTTTTTATCCAGACGTGGCCATGACCAGTAACTGCTTCAACGGAATTCTCAAACAGATTAATAAATACCCGTTTGACCTGCTCCCTGTCAATATTTATCTCCGGGAGGGGATCAGCAAAATTTTCTGTAAAACGGACATCCTTATGTGCGCTGCTATATAAAAGAACGACGTCCCTGATGATAGAATTTATATTGTTGATAGAGGGCCTGGCAGCCGGCATCCTTGCAAAACTTGAGAATTCATTGACCAGCATCTTGAGTGCATTAACCTCCTCTATGATAGTGTTTGTGCAATCATCGAAAATTTTATCATAGTTCTCATCCCTTTCATAATATTTTTTCCTCAGTCTTTCTGTACACAGTTGAATAGGGGTGAGGGGGTTCTTAATCTCATGAGCCAGGTTTTTTGCTACCTCCTGCCATGCGGCTATCCTCTGTGCCTTTATCAGTTCTGACAGATCATCAAAGACAATGACATTGCCCAGGAAATGTCCATCAGTATCATATAATGTCGTCATCTTAATCCTTAATGTTATATTTCTGTTGTTCATATTAAACTGGATTTCTTCATTCTCGATATGGCCGCCTCCCCCTCTGATCTTCTTTAGGATATCCCTGGCCACCTCAGGGGGGATACGGCCTAATATCTCCTGAAATCCTTTGCCTCTGATATCCTCCTTAAGTATGCCAAGTATGTTCTCGGCCGCATGATTAAATGTCGACACATCTCCGTTTTTATCGATAGATATCACGCCGGTTGCAACGTTCTCTAATACGGTCTCCATATAGGCCCTTCTCTGCTCGATTTCTACAGAGGAATCTCTCAAAGAGATGTAGGCATCCTCTAATCTTAATTTGCCCAGTTTAAGGTCTTCTGTCATTTTATTGAAAGAGTTGATAAGTACCCCAATCTCATCCTTGGTTCCACTGTCTACCCTGACATCGAGGTTGCCATTCGCCACGGCTTCAGTCGCCTCAGCAAGCTTCTGGATGGGGATGGTGATGCTCCTGGCCAGGTAATACCCAAACCATGTGGCTGAGAAAATGATCAGCAATGTTATTATAAAAAATGATAAAATGTAGCTGCTTTTAATCGGTTCTTTAAGAGATACCATCTGTTTGTACTCTTCAAACAGTCTTGTAATCTCCTCCATCTTTGAGACAAGGCTCGTTTTTATATACGTTGTTACAGCAATGACACCGACGATCTCCTTTGAGGATGCACCAGAAGAGTAGACCGGTGAGATCCCTATGATAATATCCCCGACCTTGGAAGACCTGATGCTGGCCACCTTCTCTCCATGCAATCCCTTCTGTACTAACTCCGGGGCGGTCTTTGAAAAACCGCTTTTTACGAGTTTCTCGTCTATAGAACGAGTGATTAATTGGCCCTTCAGATTAAAGACTTCCACTCCTGAAAGGCGAAGCTCTGTTTTTTTATCTTCGATGGCCTTAATCAAATGAGGCTGGAAGGGCTCCTGGAGCAGGCTATTTCTCGTCATATACAGGCTCAGGACTTCTGCTGAATAAAGGGTATCCCTTTTTGCCTTTTCATAAAAACTCTGGGCGACGTCAAAGGAATTCTTAAGAGATTTCTCTACCTGTATGCTAAACCAGTTATTGATACTGTTTGTAAGGAGACCGCTTGCCACGATAAAGAGGAGGATGGAAGGGATGATGGAAAACCCGACAAAGGCCAGGATAAGCTTTGTCCTGAACCTGCTTCCCATGACATTCTGCTGTCTGTCAAAGACAAACTTAATGATATTTCGCGAAAGGAGGAGCAGGAGTACGACAAGGAGTATCAGATTGATATTAAACAGGGTTAATATCAGGATGTTATTTCCCAGGAGAGAGCCTCCCCGCTTCTCAAAGAGGATCTCCACCATCGTAAGGGTTACTGTGATCGCAAGAAATGCGGAGATAATAACGATCGGCCTTTTCATTTGAAATCCTTTACCATAAATTCTCCTGAATCTGCCCACGCCGTGCTGAATTCTGAATAGGGGATAAAGAACAGGAGATAACGCAACAAAAACGGGAGCTCTCCCGCCTTAATCTCGGCCTTTATGCTCACATAGTATTTATGGTTCCTGCTGAGGGCTTTGATCGGGGTTAAACTGATCCTCTCTATCCTGGATACCCATCCAACCATCTCATCATAGGAATCAAATACCTGCTCCTCTCTGGAGCCACCGGTTGATTTTATAACAAGAAATTGATTTTTAAGGGCATCATACTTTACAGTATATTTTATTGTCATGGAGATCTTTTCTGCGTCGAGCCAGTTGGATATCACGCGATGCAAGACAATATAGTAAAAGAACTCCCTGCTGATCCCATTAATTATTTCATTCTTAATCTCTGCCGTAAACCCGCCTTGATACACGGCCGAGACCATGAGTTCATTATTACTTTGGGTCACGGCAATATCTGTAATCCCCTCGCCTCCAGCCCATACAGCGGATACCCATAAGAAGATGAAAATAGCAGATATGGAGATAAACCTGAACACAACTATTCCTTCTCAAGACCCTTTTTAGGAGACAAAAATGGTGAAAGCAGGTCGACCGGTAACGGGAATATAATCGTAGAATTTTTTTCTGCGGCTATCTCGGTGAGGGTCTGCAGGTATCTAAGCTGAAGAGCGATAGGTCTCACACTGATGATCTCAGCGGCATCCGAGAGTTTCTGGGCGGCCTGGAACTCCCCCTCTGCATGGATGACCTTTGCACGTCTTTCCCTTTCAGCCTCTGCCTGCTTTGCCATGGCGCGCTGCATCTCCTGGGGCAAATCGACATTCTTTATCTCGACATTAGATACCTTGACTCCCCATGGCTCCGTATGCCGGTCGAGGATGCGCTGCAGGTCCTGATTTAATTTTTCTCTTGCAGAAAGGAGTTCATCGAGGTCGGCCTGCCCAAGGATACTTCGCAGGGTTGTTTGGGCCAGTTGCGAGGTGGCGTATAGATAATCCTCTACCTCAATAATGGCCTGCTTCGCATCCAATACCCTGAAATAGACGACAGCGCTCACTTTAACGGATACGTTGTCTTTTGTAATAATATCCTGGGTTGGCACATCCAGGACGAGCGTCCGCAGACTCACCTTGACCATCTTTTGGACCCCTGGCATCAGGAGAATGAGCCCCGGGCCCTTTAC
>JAHFEQ010000001.1:54774-69594 GCA_023248395.1 Nitrospirota bacterium | reverse complement strand
TTTCTATAAGAGGAGGATAAAATTATGAGGTCTACAATTACAATTGAAAAAGAAATCATGGATGAACTTGTTCATGAAACAGGGCTAAAGAGTAAGGCATCAGCTGTCAAGGTAGCTATAGCGGAATACCTGAGACAGAAGAAGATTGAAAAGATTAAGGCTATGAAAGGCAAGCTAAAATTTGATAAGACAGCCAGGGAACTCAGACATTATGAAAGATAAAATTATCATAGATACCTCAGTCTGGATCGATTATTTTCAGAAAGCCAATTCAGATCTTTCTAACCAGGTATATAAACTTCTCTCTCAAGCTGATATATATGTGCCTAAAATTATAATCGCAGAGCTTATTCAGGGAGCTCATTCTGAAAAAGAAGTGGCTTTAATTAAAGAGTTTATAGAAGCCTTTCGTATAATTGGAGAGGGGATAGATACCTGGTTTAACGCAGGAAGTTTATCTTATACCTTTAAAAAGAAGGGAAGAACAGTAAACCTTACGGACTGCTATATTGCTGTTACGGCAAAGGAACAAAACTGTTCAATCCTTACACTGGACAAGCACTTCAAAGAAATAGAAAAGGAAGCTGGGATTAAGCTCATCACGCCATCGGTTAAATAAATACTCGTTTATCAAAAAAGAGGGGGGCAAGGAAGGGGTCACCCTTTTTCTATTTTCTCAACCACCTTTTCTAATTTGACTTTTGAGATACGCTTCCCCTCGATATCCACGATCGTAAGTTTATAGTCACCGCACCTCACGATCTCACCCCCTCTCGGTATCTTCTGGAGAAGTGACAACACTAACCCTGCCAGGGTCTCATAATCCTCAGACTCCTCTATGGCGAGATTATGTTGATCGATGAGATCCCGGATGGGCAGAGAAGCATCTATGATCATGGACCCATCCTTGAGTACCTTTACAGGCCTATCCTCAAAATCATATTCATCCTCTATCTCCCCCACGATCTCCTCTATGATATCCTCCATGGTCACGATCCCCTCCACACCCCCGTATTCATTAATGACGATGGCCATATGCATCCTTCTTCGCTGTAATTCTCTAAGGAGCATGTCTATCTTTTTGGTCTCAGGGACAAAATATACCGGCCGCAGAAGGTCTTTCAGCTTTACATCCTGCCCCTTCACATTAATCTCCAGAAGGTCTTTTTGATACAGGATGCCCCGGATATCATCCAATGACCCCTCATACACGGGAAATCTTGAAAAGCCGCACTCAACAACGAAAGCTACAGCCGATTCTATTGGGGTATCAATGGCTATCGCCTTGATCTTAGGACGCGGGACCATGATCTCCTTGACGGTTGTGGTGACAAACTCAAATACGCTGTGTATCAATTCCTGCTCAGACTTTTCGAAAATCCCCTTCTCCCCGCCCTCTCTGAGCAGAATCTTTATCTCTTCCTCTGTTACAAAAGAGCCTTCCACCGGAGGCATCTTGCCAAAGGGCTTTAAGAAGAGGCTGCTGGAGCCTGTAAGTATTTTAACCAGTATGAAAGATAACCTGGAGAGATACTGGATGGGCCTGCCGACAACGAGTGCAATCGGTTCAGAGAATCTCAAGGCAAGGGATTTGGGGACAAGTTCTCCCAGTATCAGGGATAGATAGGAGGTAATCAGCACGACGATTGCAATGGCAATAGGCGTACTCCCCTTCTGGACAAACCCTATAGGTACCTGCTGAAGGAGCGGCTTTAGCGCCTCTATGGCTGCCGCACCGCTGAGAGCCCCTGCCAGCATCCCTACCACAGTAATCCCGACCTGGACTATGGCAAGAAAATTATCCGGCTCGTTCTGGAGGCGATGGACAACCTCCGCGCGTTTATCACCACTTTCCATAAGGTGTTTTATACGGCTCTTCCTGGCGGAGATGATGGCTATCTCAGAGCAGGCAAAAAAGCCATTCGCGAGGATAAGGAAAATAATTAAGGCTGCTTCTAACCAGAATCCTACCATAGTTTTATTATTTCATAGCCGTGACGGGATTGCAAATCTGAGGCGCTGTCAGGTCAATTGGCTCAACGTCTCTATATCATCCTCTCGCCCAAGGATGACAAGGATATCCCCGTCCATGACCCGGTCCTCTCCGGAGGGTGCAACATTCACGCTCTCTCTCGCTTCACTTTTCCCCTTATAGACCTCGGTGGTCTTTCGCTTAATTGCAATGATATTGACCCGGTGCATAGACCGCAGGTTGGTGTCCTTAAGCATCTTTCCTACAAACCCGTGAGGGGCGGGAACTTCACTGATACAATACTCTGGCGAGAGGACAAGACTATCAATAATATTGGGGGTTACAATGTGGGTAGCCACACGTATCGCAATATCACGTTCCGGATATACCACCTGCGTTGCCCCAAGCTTCTCTAATATCCTCGTGTGCAAGGGCGTCACCGCCTTTGCAATAATCTCTTTTACACCCAGCTCCTTCAAGGCCATTACAATAAGGACACTGGCCTCAACATCCTCCCCTATGCTTACAACGGCAATATCCATGTTCTGTACGCCAAGTTCTTTTAGTGTCCTGATATCGGTTGCGTCACACTGGACCGCATGCGTGGCATACTCAGTAATAGCCTTCACATTCTCTTCTCTATTATCTATGGCGAGTATCTCACACCCCTTTTTTGAAAGGGTTTCCACCACACTGGAACCAAATCTGCCCAGGCCAATAATCACCACCTGCTTACTCATAACCCCTCCCCCTTATTACCCTATGAGTACCTTCTCCTCAGGATACCTTTATCTCTGAATATATCCGTCCCTGACAACAGCAATGCTTAAAAGTAACGGGCCGAGACGGCCTGTATACATGGTTATTGTTATAATCAGTTACCCAGATTCGAAAAGAGGCCGGAAAGACTTAAAACCCCTCCATCCCCTACAGATAAACCTACAGTCCCGAATGTAGAGGCCACTTCAAAGAGGGTTGCAATCGCGTATCGTGCCGCCCTAATACCGTTGCCCAGAGTGACACTATCATAAGTCCAAAGGTAGTCGTCTTGATACCCCCTCCTGTGCTCCCGGGAGAGGCACCGATAACCATGAGGACAATCAATATAAAGAGGGAGTCATTGGCCATATTGCCAATATTAACCGTGTTGAAACCTGCGGTCCTGGCACTCACCGAGTGAAATAGTGCGGCAAGGAGCTTTTCTGACAGAGGCAGACCCTGCAGCGTGGTGTTATGGCCCTCAAATAGCATTAAGAGGACGGCCCCCGTATATGATTAAACCCATTATGACGACATTGACCGTCAGGTCTCCTTTATACCCCGCAAGATTATCTGAAAAGAGGGAGAAACCAGCATTGTTAAAGGCTGTTACAGAATGGAAGACCCCGAGGTATATAGCCTTTGGGTAAGAGAAGTCATATAAAAATCTTACGGTGAGGAGTGCCGCTCCTATCCCCTCGATTATAATAGTGGTCCACAATACCCTTTTGGTAAAAAGCACAAGGCCCTCATGCGTCAGTATATTAAAGCTCTCCTTTATCAGAAGCCTTTTTCTAAGGCCTATACGCCTTCCAAGGAAAAGAGAAATAACTGTCGCTGCCGTCATATACCCTAAACCGCCGATCTGGACGAGGAGCAATATAATAATCTGACCAAAGAGGGAGAAGTCATTCGGGGTATCTTTAACACGGAATGAGTCAAGAAGATTGAAGTGCGGATTACATCCTTCCTTGACTCTACTGAATCTCCCGTGCTAATTTTACATTGCTATGCCAGAAGATCTTGTACGGGGAAAGAGCATAGCCGCTGTTGCGGCGGATATTGCAGAGGGCTTTATCTTTCTAAACCCACTCATCCTCAAAAACTTCCCCAATGATGTCTACAAGGACCTCTATTATCAGATACGAAAACTGCAGACCGCAACCCGTAACGAAAAGTTCCCCACCCATGACCAGGCAGCGATCCGCAACAGAAACCTCCGCCTCCAGCGCTTACACCAGGCCCTTGTAGTTCTGCAAAATGCGGCAAGGGTGAAAAAGGTGCCGTTGTAACTTTATTGAGCCTTATCCCCCTGTGATTATGTCGAACATGTTAGAGCTGTCATCCGGTCAATTCAGAAACAGAAGAAACTGGTCCTTTAAACGTTACATCATCAAACTGTTCAAAGTGGGCTTTACCACAATCAATTTTCATTTGCTCACTTGGTTTTAGCTCCTGATCTTTGCCTTTTGTCTCAGCCACGAAATAGATCTTCTTTTCTCCCCTGAAAACGATTGCCCAATCAGGATTATAAGTGCCAATGGGGGTGTTGATCCTGAACCAGAAAGGGAGTTTGAAAAAGAACTCAATATCCTCGTGGCTCTCACAATCTCTGGCAAACTGATTTTCTACTGAGGAATCGAGGGGGATATAGTTATCATAAATGGTCTTGTCCGGATTATTCACCATGAAGGTAAACCGGTCAAAGTATATTTCCAGTTCATTGTCCTCAAACAAGGTCATTTCATAAATCTTGCCGCCAATCTTCTCATATTTGATGCCGCATATCATTAACTTATGCAGCTCCGATCTGATGGCAGTCACCGCATTATCCATAAAGAGTTGCGGATTGAGGAGCAACTCATTCAACCGTTCTGCCCTTTTGAGTATTTCCAGGATGGTGCTTCGGGTTAATTCAGTCTTTGCTTGGATGTAGGCCAGCATATCCGGTATTTCAAAGATATTTCCATAATCATCATGGACACCATCACTCACCAATACCCCATCAACACCTTCACCCGTTATCACGACTTTTTTCTTGATTGACTTGATAGCCGGCCTTTTAGTTTCAGGCATATGCTTTATTGCCTTTGCAGCCAGGGCGATTAATTCATCTGTCTGGTACTCAACGCTGTATTGAGTTTGGAATTTTATCTTCTCCCAAATCTGTAAAAATTTCGGATCTGCCTCAAACCCTTTACGCAGGTTGACCTTTTTCCTGTCGCCTCTGTCCTTTACCCTGCCTGAGAAATCCACACCACAATCTTCCTCTATCTCTTTCTGCAAGGCCTTTGCAAAGTCTTCATAGCGCTCATTGGCGACTACGGTCAATTTATTAATGTTGCGGTCAAATATCCTCAGTCCTTCCTGATTTACCGAAAGGCGCAGTCCCCTGCCTATCTCCTGTCTCTTTTTTATTTCAGATTTGGTTTCGTTTAATGTGCATATCTGAAATACATTAGGGTTGTCCCAACCCTCCCGTAAAGCAGAATGACTGAAAATGAATCGGAGCGGGATATCCGAGTCGAGCAATCTTTCTTTGTCTTGCATAATGAGTTTGTAGGCATCCTCATCCGCCTCGGATTCCCCCTTCGAATCTTTTATCCTCCCTTTGCTGTCCTGTGAGAAATAACCATTGTGAACTTCATCCGCAGTATAGGGAAGTAAACCGTTGAAAACGGGCCTGGTAGTCTCCTGCTGATATATCGCTTCAAACCACTCCGCAAATTTTCCTTTTACAGGAGTTCCACTGCTGTCATACTCCCGGTAGTTCTTCACCTTGTCGATGAAGAAGAGGGAGAGCACTTTAATCCCCTTGCCTCTGCATGTTCTTTCTTTTTTGAGGTGTTCTTCAACGGTCTTACGGATCATGAACTTCATGACCTCGTCATTCATCCCGCCTTTTGTTTGACCCACTGAAAGTATTAACCCGTTGGTCAGTGTCATCGTCCCGTTCCCTGCGTCAATTTCATCAATGATAAAACCATCCCTGTAAATCTCTCTCTGCCTGCTGAGTCTATAAATATCGTCACCGGTCTTAACAACAATGGATTTCTTTACGACCCCTTTGTCTGAGTTGCAATCAATCTTGATTTTAGCGGTGACTTTGGTTTTCGTGGCATTGATACTTTCCAAATGGATGAAGGCCTCATTCATGGCATTCTCACTCACGACGGAATCCACCTCGATCTGCTTCACCAGTCCCAAATCATACGCCTTTACCGGATTGAGGGAATAGACCAGGTTATAAAGGTTTGTATGCGTAGCAGAATAGCGGAGGGTGCAAAGGAAGTTGAGATTTTCTATCGCCTTTTTACGGATGTCGGTCTCCATATTCTGCGGTTCATCCACAATCACAATCGGATTGGTGCTCTGAAGAAATTCTATGGGCCTTTTGCCTGTGAGCTTGTCGTTCGGCTTGTTGATGACGTTTTCATCTTTGGCAAAGGCATCAATGTTGATTATCAGAATCTGAATGGCATTGCTGCATGCAAAGCCCCGAAGATTCGAAACTTTTTTGCTGTCATAGACGTCATAACTGATCTGTACCTTGTCATAAAGGTTCTGAAAGTGGTCGTGGGTAATCTGCAGGTTTTTTAAAACACCTTCCCGGATGGCAATCGATGGAACAACAATGACGAACTTCTTAAATCCGTAAAGCTTATTCAATTCATAGATGGTCCGCAAATACACATAGGTCTTGCCCGTCCCTGTTTCCATCTCGACAGAGAAATGCATCCCTTGCAATTCCCTGTTCTCACTCTTTATTTCGTGCCGCTGCTGTACCCTTTTTATGTTCTCCCAAATCTGTTCCTCCGTCAATGTCAGTTTATTTCCAAGGCCGTTCTCGGAGAGCAATGCTCCCGTGTTGGTCAATGAGAACTCAAAGTCCCCGCCGCTCAAAGGCTGCCCTTCAAACAGATCCGTGATGGCTCTTATGGCCTCAAGCTGATATTCCTGATTGCTGTCAAAGTGGAGTTTCATTTATGGTTTATTTCCATCGTACAATGCTATAAAAAAGAAAACATCCCTTGATTATCAAGGTGTTGCCTCTTTTTATTTTCTGTTTTTATTCTCATTTATTTATTTTTTGCCATTTACCGGCTTCACGGATTCAATTTGTAGGTTCTATTCTTTTTGCCGCCGGCAGGTATTAATCTTTCTTCTGCAATGAGTTTATAGACTGCCCGCTGGATTTCCTCCCGTGGCACTTCTTTCCGCAGGTGTTCAAAAATCTGCGTCACTGACGAATTGGGATGAATCTTTAAATCTTCAATGATAAGGGCTTTCAGCGTGTGTGTTTCTATGGTCTTGAGCGTTGGCTTGACATTCAATCTGGCGCTGGATAAAAGTTTCGGATTAATGAGATAGGCCGTCCCTTTTTTATTCCCCCTGCTGATTACAATCTCTTTCTCAGCGAGTTTGGACACCCAGGTTCTGAGGCGGTCTTCATCGGTAAGCTGCAGTTCTCTTGAAAGCTGAGTAGCAAGAATCTTTTTATGCCGGATAATAATCCCCAATGCAATAAACTCTTTCTGGGAGAGCTCAAAGTGATGCGTGATATAATCCATAATCGCTAAATCTTCCTCATTGAGTATCCTTGACTGATGGACAATTGTTGCCTTATTAAAATCCGTTCCTTCAAACAAATAATAGGCAGCCCTTATTGCTTCTATATGGTATTCCTGATTACTGTAGGAGTGTAGCTTCACTTATGCAGGTAATGATCTGTGAATTATTGTTATAAATAATTCTTTGTCAGTATCATTCACAAAATCAATTTTTGGATAATAAGCTAATGCCCTAAGTATGCCACTTCCGATCCCAATGTATGGTAGTAAATATCTTGCATTGGAAAAAAGAATTTGGTTTCGAGCGACTGATCTCCCTGACTTTATTTTTTCAACTGTTAGAGTATTTGGTAGTTTACCCGGACTGATTATTTCAATACGGTTGTCAAAGATAAAAACTTTGATTGCTGACTTGAACCTTACGAAGATTTCTAAGGATGAAACTCATTGTTTGTTCATATAGCTCTGTTAGGTCGCCTTCAAACGGCGGCTCACTATCCCTGAATTCTGTACCGGCAACATCGTTGCCGGCAAATGAGATACACTGCACAGAAAAAACAGGTTTGAATGCCTGGGGTTTTTTACCAAATAATAATAAGCCGGCAAGAGTGAGTTTTTCATCTTGTGCGAAACCCATATTGTTTAGAATCTGTGGCAGTGATTGACCTGATGCATCAAAGCTTTTTCCAGTTTTCTTTTGGACAAAATCCTTAAATAAGTCAATATCAATATCGTTGTAAGTACTGTTTGTAACAGGCTCTTCATCAGCCGCAATATTGCCGCTGCTTTGCAGCAACCGTAATAACTCATCGTTGGATAGCACTTTCCTTGTAGTAGCACCATTTTTTACCCAGGGAATGCCCTTGTTATCTTTGTATGGTTTATCACTGCCTTCTTTTACATGGACAACAATTATGGTATGGTCATCTATTGAAACCTGCTCAGAAAAAATTGTTATCGGGCTTTTAACATTGTCTGAAGCAGCATTTACCAATAATTTATTGGTTGCTTGTATTTCATCAAATGACAGACCATTTAACGCCCCTGTTTTATCATTAACACCACTGATTAATAAGCCCCCTTGTAAATTGGAGAATGCAACCATTTCAGTTGCAATACTATAAGCGTTATTCACACGTTCTTTAAATTCAACGGCGCTGCTTTCTCCCTTGGCAATTATGTCTAATAGTTCTATTGCTTCCATAATTCGTAAATCATTTTTCGTTTTTCAAATGCTTCATCTCCGCCTTCCATAATAGTAACAATGTGCCTGCGGATATTGATTTCATCAATGCTTCCGACCAATGCAGAGATTTTTTTGTTTTCATAACGGCAGCTGATAATCTGTTCGCAATCTCCAAGCACAGGGATATTAGGATTATGTGTTGCAAAAATGAATTGCGTTTTTGTTTTCATATCGCGAAGTACACGTATAACATCATCATAAATTGTTTGGTTATCCAAATCATCTTCAGGCTGGTCAATGATTATGATGTCATTTTCCTTCAAAGAGAGAAGGAAAATAATAAGTGCTGATGCCCTCTGACCTAGTGAATGTTCAATTAATGGTTTGCCTTTGTAAAAGATTTCAAAATAATCAGGAACACGATAAGTTAAAAAAGATCCAATATTTTCATCAAAACGAGTTTTGAACGAGCTGAATTGAATGCCTCCTGAAAGTATATCACTCACTTTTGTGGAAGCTGCCGTTTCATTTAAGTCACGATAAACTTCAATCAGATCGGAATATTTATCAACCAATAACTGAATGTTTGCCTCTCTGATATTAGCACCTCTAACGCTATCTTTCAGGAACTCTTTAAACTTTTCCTTGTCCCCCTTAAACTGCATCCCGATTTTTATAGGAGACTGATAGGCATTGATTTTTTCTATTTCTTCGTGCATGACAATAAATTCATCATTCCAAAGTTTCTGTAATTGAGTAAGGGAAACAATCAAATGCTTCTGAAGCTGAGCGGTTTTGTCTTTTATTTTTTCCAGTTCCTTCAATTTGAAATTGGTGTTCTCCAACTCCTTATTGAATTTGACATAATCATCAGCCTGAATATTAGGAAGATTTATATCTCTTTTGATTTTTGAAAATTCTTCCTTCAAATCTTCATACTTACTGAGGAATTTCTTTTCAATTGCTGTTAGATTAGCATCCTCGTTCTTCATCTGAGAAAGCAACAACGGTAATTGATTGAATAGTTTTATAAAGTTTTCAAATGACTGGTATGCTTTTTCGATAAGGTCAGTATTTTCATTTGACTGATATCCCAGGTATGATTTGAAGTTGTCGCGGTAATTGGAAATAAATTCTTCCAGATTAGTAATTACATCCTGTTCAAACTCCTTCAAGTTCTTGAAGCGATTGGCATCTTTATCAAATTCTATTTGCCTGTTAAGTTTTTTATCTATTTCATTATCTTTGAACACTTTCAGTTTGTGTTCCAGGGCTGCCTTTTTTGCTTCAAGGTCAGGCTTCTGAGCAAGAGATTTATTTTGACGTGAAATATCACCAAGGAAATTGAGCACCTCTATATTCTTTTCTTCAATCCTCTGTCGGTGATTCTTGACTTTCTCTCCGATTAATTGGTTAATCAAGCTTTCAATGCTGTTGGAACCCTTAATATTGGAGAGGTCTTTCTGACCGAAGTACAGCGGTTTTTTCAGGATACCTGAGATTTTCAAGCTGGGATTGAGATTACCATCCACATAAATATTAGTCCTGTCACCTAATATTTTTTCTGCTATAATCAGGTTTCCCTGGTGGTCAATAATTTCCAACCTTGTTTTACCACCACTGCCAATAAAATTTGCGATGAGATCGTTCTTGTATTTTGCATCTACACGAGTATCATCCAGGCCGATATCCAAAGCATAGCGAAGCGTTTCCAGAATCGAAGATTTGCCGCTGCCGCGAATACCGATGAGGTTGTTCATTGCAGGATTTAGACAAACCTGTTTGATGTCCTGCTTGCTGCTGGTAAATGAAATGGATTTTATGTATGCCTGAGTTAGTGCGGGGACATCTTTCTTTATCCTGTATTTGTAGTCCATTAAAGCATACTTCACCGCATCAAAATTGTAAGCACCAATTTTAATGAAGGTGTTATCGCCTTTTCCTGTTTCTTCTATTGACTTGGGATCTGATCCTTCAATAAATGCAGGAGTCTGGTTATTGAACCAGTTATTTAAGTTTGCCTCTTTATCGCGTGTACGGACTTTTTGAAAACCTAAAACTGCTTTTCTGAATGAGGGGTTCTTTGCAAACTCAATAATCCTTCCTCCATCTAATTCTTCCAGAAAACCGCTACGCTGCTCAATGTGAGCCATAATTAAGAAATATTTTTTCTGAAACTTATTCAGTAAATCAATTGTCTGAATCAGACTGTGATTTGATCTTTCATTTTTGTTTTCATAATTGACCTTACCTGAAAAGGTTGAAGTAAGAAACTGATTGATCAAATCATTCTCGTTTTCAAGCCATTCTTCTGGGTCAAAAACTACAAGCGTATGAATACCATTGGAGCCATCATTTACTGAAAGCTCAACACCCGGCAAAACATAAATATCTTCCTTTAGTGCTTTCTTCGAAATTGCTTTATATTCTGAATAGGCAAACTTGTTGTGGTTTGTGATAACAGCAAGAGAAATGTTTTCCGCCTTTAACTTATCAATGTATTGATTGATGAAGTCATTCTCAGCGCCGGCGTATTGAAACTCCTTATCCTCTTTCGTGTGCAAATGAAAGTCGGCGCGAAGCCAGGTTGAGCCGTGTTCAAACACTTTAATTGATTTTATATTTTCCATTTTTGGGTATTATACCGGTTTAAAACCTATTTTGCATCCCTCAATATATCATAGTTGACCTATTCGAAGTTTTCGAATAGGTGCCATTTTTATTAATTCTCTGTTTTTGAATATCCTTTTGAGTACACTCATATCGTCTTAAAATCTATTTCTGCATCACGCATTTGCAGGACTGTGTTGGTTTTGAGTTGATCATCGCCGGTGAATAAACTATCGAGAGTGATGACCTTTTGCGGTTTGGCGGCGATGATTTGCTCTATCAGCTTTTCATTCATTGCGTCCAGGGCAATGATGAGTTCGTTGTTGCTGATGCTGTAATACCCCCCACCCTGGCCCTCACCAGCAAGGGGTGAGGTGACTATTAAACTTCCTCTCCCCTCAGCGGGAAAGGATTGATGTGAAGGGTCGTTCAGTGTGACAAACTGCATAGGGCTGGTAAGTTCGTAACCAGCCTTGAGCATGATCTCATAGAGCATATTTTGTTTTTCGACACCGGGACGGGTGGGGTCGGTGAAGGCGTCCAACTGCGCTACCAATTTTTCTTCACTTTCGATTTCACTGCCTCTCCAGATTTTGAAATTGGATGATGACAGCTTGAAGACCTTGAAACCTAATTTCAGATTGTGGTTATCAAATAAGCCGGGCTTATCTGTTGTTTCTTTTTCAATTTTCTGAATTACCCTACGGATGCGCTCTTTGGCTATATCGGCAATTGATTTGCATCCAGCCTTGTAGGCAAGGCTTTCAATATCACAAGGCTCTGGTAGTTGAACAATAATGAATTTAATTTTCTTTGGAGTTATATTTGATTTTTGTGCATTTAGTTCTAAGGCTGCTTGCGCAACAGTTCCTGAACCACCAAAAAAATCAAGTGCAATAAAATCTTCACCCTCATTCATTGATAGAAGATACTTTTCAAGTGGGACGGGTTTAGGATAATCAAAATGAATATTTTCCTTTTTCAGATTTGCACTTGTTGTTTGTGTGTTACCTAGATTGGTCAGAACGGAAATAACGTGGCTCTGATTTTCCTTCCTCTTTTTTATTACTTCTAACGCGCCTGTTTGGCTAATGAGAAACGTCGTTTCTTGACCTTTTCCATCAATTGTAGGCTGCAAACCACCTTCAATAAATTCAAGCGCTAAGTCCTTAGAACTCCATCCGCTTTCAATTGTGGTTTCAATTGTTAGTTTGTAGTCCTCTACTATTGCATCATTCAAATACCTTGGCCAAACATCATCACGTTTTTCAATTCTTCCTCTTTCAAAATCTGCAGGAAATCCAACTGGCAAAACGATTTTACTAATAGGATTTGCTGGACCATTTTTTACAATTGTGTTTCTTATTTCTTGTTTGAATAGTTTACTGTTAGAATCAATGCTCGGATCAATAGTGGGAGGATGTGGAAAGGTGTTGAAATTCTTACAGTAGGCAACAATATATTCGTGACAGTTCTTTACCTTTGCTTGGTTATCGAAGTTGCCATCTGTTCTCCAAACAAATTGCGCCAAAGTGTTTTCTTCCCCAAATATCTCATTCATCACCATTCTAAGGTTGTGTACCTCATTATCATCAATATGAACAAAGATGACACCATCATCCCGCAGCAGGTTTTTGGCAAGGAACAGGCGGGGATACATCATGCTGAGCCAGTTGCTGTGAAAATGGCCGCTGTCTTTGCTGTTCTTGCGGAAGAGGCCCTCTTTCATCAAATAGCCTTCTTCATCCTTGTCGCCTATGCGTTTCAGGTAATCCTCTCTTTTCTCACTGAATCTATCGGGGTAGATAAAACTGTCGCTGCCTGTATTGTACGGCGGGTCAATTATGATGCACTTCACCTTGCCGTAATAGGCTTTTTGCAGGACCTTGAGAACTTCCAGGTTTTCACCCTCGATGAAGAGGTTCTCCGTTGTATCAAAGTTGACGGATTCTTCCGGGACAGGTTTCAGTGTGGCAGTGGTGGGTTGCTGTAATATCTTAAAGGCATCGCCCTTTCCTGCCCAATTCAGCACATAGCGTTCATTGGCAAAGTTGATGTCCTCACTGAAAGCGGCCTTCAGCTTTTCCCAATCCACCTGATTTTCAGTGAAGACCTCCGGAAAAAGCTCTTTCAGCCTTCGCAGCCTGGTTTGCTTGATATCGAGTGATTCTCCGTTCATTTTTCCTTTGTTTTGAGGCATGTTCCAGTGCACTGCATTCCTTGTTGCAGGACTGACAAAACAAGTATAGTCAAAAGGCTAAGGAATCTCAAGGAAAATGCGCAGCTACATATTGACAATAGGCCATGATGCGTGTATTTTAGGGCCATGAAAAACAGGGGTACTGCCTTGTGCCTTGTGGCTATTTTCCTGATATTATCTGCTACTCTGCTCTTCAGTTGCGCGAAAAAAGAGGAGACGATAAAAATCGGGGTGGCTGGCCCTATGACCGGGGATCAGAGCAAGATGGGGATAGACATAAAAAATGGGACAGAGCTGGCGGTAAAGGAGTGGAATCAGAAAGGCGGGGTGCTTGGGAAAAAGATAGAGCTCCTCGTGGAGGATGACCAGCATGACCCAAAGCAGGCCGTCTCCGTAGCTAATAAACTTGTGAATGCCGGTGCTGCCGGCATCATTGGACATTTTAACAGCAGCGCTTCTATTCCTGCATCTTCTGTTTATAGCAGGGCAAAGATCCCCATGATCACCCCAGCCTCGACAAACCCCCAGTTGACAGAACAGGGATTTACCAATGTCTTTCGCATCTGCGGAAGGGACGATCAGCAGGGCCTTGCTGCGGCTACGTTCGTGACAGAGGTCCTGAAACTTAAAAAGGTATCCGTGCTCCACGATAAGACGACCTACGGCCAGGGACTGGCAGACGAGTTTGTGAAGGCCCTCGGTAACCGGGTAGAGGTCGTCTATTATAACGGCATTATCCAGGGGGATAAGGACTTCCGGGCCGTCCTTACGGCACTGAAAGGGAAAGGGGCTGAACTCCTCTATTTCGGAGGCATCTATCCTGAAGGAGGTCTTATCATAAAACAGGCAAGGGAACTTGGGATTAACATTCCCCTGATGAGTGGAGACGGAGTGATCGACCCAAAGTTTATAGAGATTGCCGGGACGGCCTCTGAAGGAAGTTATTTGACCTTTAGCCCTGACACAAAAAATCTGCCGAGCGCAAAGGGTTTCCTTTCATCCTACAGCTCTGGTTATGGAGAACCCGGCCCCTATTCTATCTATGCCTATGATGCCGCAAATGTGCTGCTCCATGCGATAGATACTGCTAAGAGCACAGGTGGGCCTGCCATCAGCAAGGCCATACACGAGATGAAGCACACAGGGGCCCTTGGAGGGCTTCAATGGGATGCTAAGGGTGATATCCTGCAGTCTCCCTATGTGGTCTGGATAACCAGGAACGGAAAATTTGAAGAATACTGGAAACCGGGGGAGGCAATACAGTAGAGGATGCTTTTACAACAATTAATCAATGGCCTCACCCTGGGCGCGGTCTACGCCCTTATTGCCCTCGGCTATACCATGGTGTATGGTATCCTTGAGCTGATCAATTTCGCCCATGGTGAGATATTCATGGTGGGGGCCTATGTTGCGATAATCACCCTGTCCTTTCTTACAGTCACCGGATTAACCTCCAATAGTCTTATCCTCTCTTTAGTGATCGTCATCGTCGTTGCCATGGTTTATTGCAGCGCCTATGGCC
>JAHFEQ010000001.1:38255-54674 GCA_023248395.1 Nitrospirota bacterium | reverse complement strand
GCCTATGTTGCGATAATCACCCTGTCCTTTCTTACAGTCACCGGATTAACCTCCAATAGTCTTATCCTCTCTTTAGTGATCGTCATCGTCGTTGCCATGGTTTATTGCAGCGCCTATGGCCTGACCCTCGAACGGGTTGCCTATCGCCCCCTTAGAAACGCCCCAAGGCTATCACCCCTGATATCCGCAATAGGGATGTCCATCTTTCTCCAGAATTATGTCATGCTGACCCAGGGCTCTGCAGACAAGATATTTCCGCATATACTCCCAGCTGGCGGGCTGTCACTGGGGAACGCCTCCCTGACCTATCTCCAGATATTTATCATGATGGCCTCAATGCTTCTGATGATAACCCTCCATGCCTTTATACGGAAGACAAGGCTTGGCAAGGCCATGCGGGCAACTGCACAGGACAAGAAGATGGCATCTCTTGTGGGAATCGATATCAACAATGTCATCATGATCACCTTTATTATAGGTTCGGTGCTGGCTGCTGTCGCTGGTGTCATGGTTGCGATGTATTACGGTCTTGTAAATTTCTACATGGGATATGTCGCCGGCATCAAGGCGTTTACTGCGGCAGTGCTTGGCGGTATAGGGAATATTCAGGGCGCTGTATTAGGAGGTCTTCTCCTCGGCATCTGCGAAGGCCTGGGGGCCGCCTATATATCGAGTGAATACAAGGATGCCTTTGCGTTTATTATTCTCATCATGATCCTGATATTTAAACCCACAGGTCTTTTGGGGGAACGTGTTCCAGAAAAGGTATAGATCCATTCTTGTGTCTGTATGGTCCGGACTTCTCTTGCTCCCGTTTACAGGAATAGAGAAGTCCGCAATATCCGCTGGAATAATCTTTGCCGGGCTCATTCTCTTCACTAAGACAAGAAACCTCGTCATATCTCCTTCAGGAAGGGCTGCCTCATATTATCTTCAAGTCAGAATGGGCTCGGCGTATCGTACATTGGAAAAACCATGGATACAAAAGGGGCTCCTGATAACCCTTATCGCATCACTCCTGATTGCCCCTCTCCCGATAAACAATTATTATATCGATGTGCTTACGATTGCCGGGATATATGCCATTCTGGCCCTCGGTCTGAATATTGTCGTAGGGCTTGCCGGCCTGCTTGATCTCGGTTATGTGGCATTCTATGCCGTTGGGGCATACTCCTATGGGATCCTGAATACAGACTTTGGGATTCCCTTCTGGCCGGCCCTCCTGATAGGGGCGCTGCTTGCGGCCTTGGCAGGCATGCTGCTCGGCATGGTGACCCTCCGCCTCCGGGGAGATTATTTAGCGATTGTAACCCTGGGCTTTCTGATGATCGTCCATCTCATATTAAACAATTGGGATGAGGTCACACACGGCCCGAATGGAATACTTGGTATCAGGAACCCTTCTATCGGAGGGTTCGTCTTCTCTGAGCCCATCCATTTCTATTATTTAATACTGTCCCTGGTCATCTTTGCTATCTTTGTCATTACCCGTATCAATAATTCCTGGATTGGCAGGGCCTGGGTCGCCATTCGTGAAAATGAGATTGCCGCCTCAGCGATGGGTATCAATGTCACAAAGATGAAGATCCTTGCCTTTGCCCTGGGCGCCTCCTGGGCCGGGATAGCAGGGGTCTTCTTCGCCGGCAGGTATGCCTTTATATCCCCGGAGAGCTTTACCTTCCTCGAAACAGTACTGGTCCTCTCCATGGTTGTCCTCGGTGGAATGGGAAGCATACCGGGTGTTATCCTAGGGGCTGCGCTCCTGATCATATTGCCGGAGATATTCAGGGGGTTTCAGGACTATCGCATGCTCGCCTTCGGGGGGGCCATGGTCTTAATGATGGTGTTCAGGCCACAGGGATTAATAGGTAATCCGCGGAGAAGGATAGAACTAATGCCGGTAGAGGGGGAATGATATGGAATGTCGCACGAAGATTATCGCTACGCTTGGGCCTGCGAGTAATTCACCAGAGGTGATCGAAAATCTTATTCATGCAGGGATGGATGTTGCCCGTCTTAACTTCTCTCATGGAAGTATAGAAGATCACCGTCGGGTGATCCATAATGTACGTGCCGCCTCTAAAAAGACTAAAAAGGATATTGGTGTCCTTTTAGATCTGCAGGGCCCTAAGATACGGACAGGCCGATTGGTGAATAAGGTGGTCAATTTATCCGAAGGGGCGTCCTTTATCATTACCACAAGAGATGTGCCGGGAGATGACAAGGTAGTGTCTACAGATTATGAATGCCTTCCTCAGGATTTGTCAGAAGGCGCCCGTATCCTGCTGGATGATGGGCTATTGGAGCTCGAGGTTCAGAAAATCACTGGCAGCGATGTCTATTGCAGGGTGATACGAGGTGGAGAACTTTCTGAGAAAAAGGGGATCAATGTACCGGGGGCAAAATTATCTGTCAAGAGTCTGACAGACAAGGACAGAGAGGATCTCTCTACAGGAATAAAGGCGGGGGTAGACTTTGTTGCGATATCCTTCATCAGAACCGCAGAGGATGTCCTCTCAGTAAAGAATATTTTAAAGCAGGAAGGGGCCTCTGTCCCTGTCATCGCCAAGATAGAAAAACCTGAGGCGGTTGAGAATTTAGAAGATATCCTGATGGTTGCAGACGGGATTATGGTGGCGAGGGGCGACCTCGGTGTGGAGCTACCCCCGGAACAGGTGCCTATGATTCAGAAGGAGGTCATCAGGCGGTGCAATGAGGAGGGGATCCCCGTGATTACCGCAACCCAGATGCTTGAATCAATGATCCACCATCCCAGACCGACGAGGGCAGAGGCATCCGATGTTGCCAATGCGATTCTTGATGGCACAGATGCTGTGATGTTGTCAGCGGAGACAGCCGTGGGGAGCTACCCCGTTGAGGCGGTAGCCATGATGCAGAGAATTGCCTTCGCAACCGAGGACAAGCTCCTTGAGTCTATAAGACACGACCCTGAGAGGATCAAGGTAAAGGGGGATCCGGAACATGCCATTGCCCACGCGGTCTACTATACGGCAATGGATATAAAGCCCAAGGCCATCGTCTCCTTTACGCGCTCTGGAGGGACAGCTTGCATTATATCCAAATACAGGCCTAATATACCTATCATAGCCGTAACGCATACTGAGCCTGTTTTAAAACGCTTCTCATTATACTGGGGTGTCAAAGGGGTCCTGGTCGAGCTTAAAGAGAATACAGATGCCATGATCGAAAACGTTGAGAAAAAACTGTTAGCAGAGGGGTTAGCCAGGCGGGGTGATACTTTAATTATCACCCTCGGCGTTCCCTGGGGCGTCGCAGGGTCTACTAATATGCTGATGGTCCATCTTATAAGATGAAAAAAAAATTTATTATTCCTCTATTACTCATCTTCTTAACCGTATTCATGGTATTCGTATATCCTAAGTGGTATGGAGCAAAGAAGAGGGCTGAATACCTTGAGGCGACAGGCATCATAGAGGCCACAGAGGTGAATGTAAGTCCAAAGATATCCGAGAGGATTGAGTGGTTATGCTGCAGGGAAGGCGATGTCGTAAAAAGGGGGGACATCTTAATACGATTAGACAACAGGGAATTTACAGCAAAGTTAAATGAGGGAAAGGCCGTATTGCAAGGTGCAGAGGCGGGCTATAATGTATCGCAGGCAAACTTAGAGAATGCCAGGGCCAGGGTTGAAGGCGCTAAGGCAGAACTCAAGGCCGCTGAGGCAGAGGTGGAGAGGGTCAAGGCCCTGTTCCAGGAGGCCAAAGATAACTTTCAGCGCGTCTCAGCACTATTTGCGCAGGGATATGCCACCAAAAAGGATAGTGACGCCGCAAAGGCAACCTATGACACTACCCACGCTCAGTTCAATGCGGGGGTGGCCAAGAAGCAGAGCTTAAAAGCAGCGCTTATGACAGCGATGGCAGGTCTTAAGGCAGTAGAGGCTCAAATAAACTCGGCTAAGGCGACTATAGGAGAGGCAGAGGCGAGACTAAAGTTGACCGAAACCCAGTCAAAGGATACGGAGATATTATCTCCGATAGACGGGGTGATCTCATATAAATCCTTTGAAGCCGGTGAGATAGTTCCATCCGGCAAGCCCGTATACACCCTATATGATCTTAAGACCCTGTGGGCGCGGGTTGACATCGAAGAAACAGAGATAGGCAGGATAAAGCTGGGCGAAAGGGCGATCATTATGGCAGAGACGCTGCCTGATCAGAAATATGATGGTGCGGTGATAGAGATAGGAAGAGAGGCAGAGTTTGCAACCCAGCGGGATGTCACAAGGGGGAGGCAGGACATAAAGACCTTCAGGGTAAAGGTAGAAGTCAATAAGCCTGATGGCCTTTTAAAACCTGGAATGACGGTTGTGGTCAGATTTCTTTAACTCATGTTTGCAATCGAAATCAATGATCTTGTAAAAAGATTTGGCTCTGTGAGCGCCTTAAATGGCGTCTCCTTTACCCTCAATGAAGGGGAGTTTTTTGGACTGCTGGGGCCCAATGGTGCCGGAAAGACGACCCTGATAAGGATCCTGACCACCCTGTTACAGCCTACTTCCGGGAAGGCAACTATGATGGGTATCGATGTAGAAAAGGACAAAACCGGGGTCAGAAAGATGATCGGGGTTGTTCCACAGGCAATGACCAGCGATCTGGACCTTACGGGTTGGGAGAATATGGATATCTATGCCAGATTCTATAATATGGAGCGCAGGAAGAGACGGGACAGAATTGAATATCTCCTCGGCATGGTCGGGCTCAGGGAGAGGGGAAGTGACCTTGTCGCGACATACTCCGGTGGAATGAGAAGAAGGCTTGAGATTGCCAAAGGACTGGTGCACAGGCCCTCTGTCCTGATATTAGATGAACCGACGATCGGGTTAGACCCTCAGAGCAGGCATGTAGTCTGGGAGCTCCTCACCAATCTTCGTAAAGAAGATCGATTAACCATACTCCTGACCACCCACTATATGGAAGAGGCCGAACTCTTATGTGAGCGGATCGCGATCATCGACTACGGAAAGATTGTTGCCATAGACACCGTAGAAGGGCTTAAAAGGGTTATCCCTACGAAGGATGTGGTAGAAGTTACGATCACAGGGATAGAGAATGAAAGGGCGCTGGGAGAGATTAAATCGCTGCCATTTGTACATTCCGTCCTCTTTTCAGAGGGACGTTTAAGGATATCCGTCGAGAATGGCGCACAGGCCATACCGCTGCTGGTAGACAAGATAGAAAGATCGGGAGGGAGGGCAGTATCCATGCTGCTTAAACAGCAGACCCTGGAAGATGTCTTTATTCATTTCACCGGCAGGCCTATACGAGAGGAAGAGGCAAAGAAGGTCAGCTTCTTTATTGGAGCCGGCATCCCCCAGAAATGGGGGAGGTAGCAGAGGGTAGGCCATGACCCAATTATTTGCAGTGGTTGAAAGGGATCTGCGAAGATTTACCAGAAATCCTTTAGTGATACTCTCCAGTGTTATTATGCCGCTCTTATATCTCGTCATCCTGGGAAATTCATTCCAGGGGGAGTTAAAAAATCTCTCGCTTGTCATCGTCAATATGGACGATGGACCCTACGCCTCCCGTGTGGTAGAACTTCTCCACGCCATTGAGGCGGGCGCCGGGACTGTCCGGATATTCAGGGAGGCCGACCAGGGCAAGGCGTTAGAGGGGGTAGAGACCGGGAAATATAAGGGGGCCCTTATTCTTCCTCATGATTTCAGCAGGAATATGATCAAAGGAATGGGTGGGGAGATCGGCCTTTTTCTCGATAACACAGAAACCATCTCTGCCAGGACATTGAGGGCCGTCATAAGCGCTTCCATGGTCAGTATAGAGTCTGAGTTCATCCCTGTCAGGGAAAGGGGTGAGGGGGTCATGGTCAGGGATGTTGATCTCTATAAAAAGGTAGACTATGATCAGTCTCTCATTCCCGGTGTGATCATCATGGCGATTTTCCTCGGAACGCTCACAACCGGGGCATTCAATACGGTCATGGATAAATTTCTCGGCATTGATGAAAGCTACCTGTTGACCCCTCTTACCAAAACAGACATTGTATTAGGCCTTGTGATCAGCGGTGTTATCATTACAACAATCATTGCAATTTTAGTCCTCTTCTTAGGCACTTTTATATCCGGAATTTATATTTGGGATGTTATGTCACCTTATACTCTGCTCTCAGCCGTACTGATCATCATCCTATCTACACTCGGTCTGATCGGAATGATGTTTGTAATCCTGGGACGGGCAAATCATCCGAGGATTGTGGGGGTGCTCGGCGGTTTCTTAAACGTGATATTTTTCTTTCCGAGCGGAGCCATTTATCCCATTGAGAGTTTTCCTGGCTGGCTGCGGACCTTTGCGAAGATAAACCCCGAGGCCTATTCTGTCCATGCCCTTAGGACAATCCTGTTTAAAGGGGGTAGCCTCACGGGGATCGAAAAGGATTTTATCTTCCTTGCCCTCTTTGCCATAGTTACACTCACCATTGCTACCCTTTCTTATAAGCGGGAGTTGTAGAAATGCGAAATCTACCGATCTTTCTTCTCTGCATATTCATCCTGAACCTTAGCTGCACCCCTTCTATGCATATCTATAAGCGTTCCCAGCTCCTGATGGGGACTATTGTGGAAATCACTGTAGTGGCAAAGGAAGAAGGAACGGCGGATGAGGCGATCACTGCAGCCTTTAAAGAGATTCGGCGCCTGGAAGAGATCATGAGCACCTATATACCCTCATCGGATATATCGCAGGTAAATGCCGCAGCAGGCGTTCACCCTGTAAAAGTACATAAAGACCTTTTGCTTGCTGTCAAAAGGGCCCTCGAATTTGCAGACCTGTCAGGAGGGGCATTTAACATAGCCCTGGGGCCGGCAATCGACCTCTGGAAAGTGACAGAGTCAACCAGGATACCGTCACAGGAAGAATTAGAGGCCATCAGACCTTTGATAGACTATAAAAATATCGTCGTAGATGAAGGGGCAGGCACTATCTTTCTAAAAAAGACGGGGATGAGGATAAATCTGGGGGGTATCGGTAAAGGATTTGCTGCCAATTATGCATACAATGTCCTGGCCAGGTATGGAATAAGATCGGGGATTATCGCGGTGGCAGGGGATCTAAAGGTCTTTGGCAAACAACCGGATGGTAGTCTATGGAGTATCGGGATTACACACCCGCGGCGGAAAGACGACATCATAGCAAAAGCACATCTGACAGACAGGTCGATATCAACCTCCGGAGACTATGAACGGTTTTTTATTAAAAATGGCATCCGGTATCACCACATCCTCTCCCCGGATACGCTTCAACCTTCCCGTGGGTTTCAGAGTGTCTCCATCATTGCAAAGGACTCGACCACCTCCGATGCCCTCTCCACGGCAATCTTTGCAATGGGCCCTGAACGGGGTTTTAAGCTCCTCGAAGAGCTGCCGGATGTGGAGAGCGTCATCGTGCGCGATGACGGACATGTAGAAATGTCGTCAGGTTTTAAAGGATATCCAGTTGCCATAGAAATTATTAGATAACTTGTGTTATAATGCATTGCTTACAATGAACGACTCTGTAGAAAAGCAGCTTAAAGAAATAGATTCTTCTATCAACCGGGGTGACTATAAAAAGGCATCTTTCCATCTTCATCACATTGCTTCAGAGAATGAGGGACAAAGAGATGTCCTCTCAGAGGTAGCCCTCCTTTCAGGGAAAATAGCAGACACCCAGAGTGACTATTCGAAGGCCATAGACTTATATCAGCAGGCCCTTAAGACGGCCTTGTCCGGAGGTTACGATATTGGCCGTGGAAAGTCCCTGCGCAGGATTGGGTCAGTATACTCTAAAAAGGGTAAATACAATGACGCGTTCAAGTGCTATGACGATGCCCTGAAAATATTTAAAAAGGCTGCAGACAAAATTGAAGAGGGCTGTACCTATAACAATGTGGGTACGATCCATGCGATACAAGGGAATGCCGATGATGCAAAGGCCTTTTTCAAAAAGGCCCTGCAGATCCATAAGGAGATCGGAGAAAGATTAGAGGTTGGGCATGACTATAATAGTTTTGGTATTCTCTATAAGTTCCAGGGGGATTATAAAAAGGCCATGGAGTATTACAACAAGGCCCTGGAAATTTACAGAGAGGAGCAATACCTGCTCGGCGAGGGGACAATCTGTGCAAATATCGGGAATGTGCTGAGCAAAGGGGGGGATTACACAACTGCCCTGGAGTCCCATAAAAAGGCATTGGTGATACACCGCCGTCTTCACAATCGTATATGGGAGGGGAATGACTATACCAATATCGGGAATATCTATAATATCCAGGCCGATCATAGGAATGCTGTCCGCTACTATGAAAAGGCCCTGCGTATTCACGCAGACCTGGGCCACAAGTTAGGCGAGGGAAATGATTATGCCAATATTGGAACTATCTATGCAGAAATAAGCCGACATGATAAGGCATTGGATTATTTCAGAAAGGCTTTAAGGATTCACAAGACGTTAAAAAATCGCCTGGGTGAAGGGAGCGACTACTCTAATATCGGAAATATCTATGGCCATAAAGGACTATACAGCAAGGCCCTTGAATATCATAAAAGATCTTTAAAGATCTATCAGGAACTTAACAACCTCATCGGGGTTGGGAGTGTATACACAAATATAGGGAATGCTTATAGTCATCAGGGCGATTATGAAAAGGCCCTTGAATTCCATCATAAGGCCCGCCGGATTCACCAGAGCGTTGGAAATAAACTTGGAGAAGGAAATGTCTTTGCAAATATAGGGAATATCTATAGCAGCAAAGGAGACTTTGGGTCCGCTTTAAAATATCAGGAAATGGCCCTTGATCTCTTTAAGGGAATTGGAAATAAATCCGGTTCGCAGGGTGCTCTTGCCAATATCCAGGCAAGTCTTGGAAATATCTATAACAGTCGCGGCGAGTATAAGAAGGCCCTTGATTTCCTTTTAAACTCCTTAGAAATTCACAAGAAGGTTGGTAATAAGTTAGGAATGGGTAGTGCTTATGCCCAGATAGGGACGGTCTATAGCAATCAGGGAGATTATAAACGGGGATTACAGTTTCTTACCAGGGCGCTCGATCTCCATACAAAACTCGGCAACCGGAAGAGTATGGAGGTAGACTACCTGAGTATTGGAAATATCTATATTCGATGTGGTGACTACAAGAGGGCTTTGCAATTTAATAAAAAGGCCTTTAATCTTCAAAGATCAGGGAAAACCCTTGTTCAGCATACGGGGAAACATAAAAAATAATGAGATATGTTATCCTCTGTCAGGATGAACTCCCCTACTTCCTTTTACTATTAAAGACCCTTTCTTCAAAAAGGGATACCATCCACTTCATTGTAGATCAAAAGGACCTCTTTGACAGACTTTGCAATATGGGGATCTCAACAAAGATGGCATCCTTTACTGAAGAAAGGGAGAACCTGATTAAGGGGCTGCATCTGAAACCGGATAGCTGCCTTATTGTTTCTATAAAAAATCAGGGCATATTATCTAATATCCTCAAAATGGTTGCCCGTTATCATCCCTATCAACCCACCCTTATCATTGAGGAAAATGATCTGGTTATTCCTGAACAGCTCAGTGCAAAACTGGTAAGACCTTCTTCGATCTTTACAGATATCTGCCTGCCAAAGATTGAGCAGGCCTTTACAAAAAGGCGGGTTCAATCCATTAAGGAATTGTTTGAAGATAAGGACAAGATCCTCCTTCTTATCCAAACCGACCCGGACCCGGATGCGATTGCAAGCGCACTTGCCTTTCGTCATCTTATCGGCCGTAACAGGACAACTGCCCATATCGTATCCTTTGGAGGGGTGACACGGCCTGAAAATCTGGCGATGCTCCGGCTGTTAGATATCCAGGTAGATAAGGTTGGGCCGGAGATCTTCGCAAAATATGAAGGGCTTTGTATGCTGGACGTACAACCACCGCATCTTGGCGATAATTTCAGCCAGGTTGTCCCCCCTGTAGATGTGGTCATTGACCACCACCCGGAAAAGCCTGGTTATCAGGCCAGGATAAAAGATATCCGTGCTACCTATGGCGCAACCTCGACCATTCTCACGGAATATCTTCGGGCTGTTGATTTCAACATCTCTGAGCGTCTGGCCACTGCCCTCTTATACGGCATCAAGAGTGATACCCTGTTGCTCGGCAGAGGGGTAGACCCCGCAGACATAGAGGCATTCTCCTATTTGTATCCGCTTGCAAACACCAATATCCTCAGGAGAATAGAACGCCCTGAAGTGCATCCTGAAGATATAGACTCCTTTAGTACTGCCCTTAAAAAGAGAAGGATTGTAAATAACATCTTGTTTTCCCACCTTGGAAGGGTAAGGCGGGAGGATGTCATCCCTCATTTTGCTGATTTTTCCCTGCAAGTCGAAGGGGTAGAGTGGGCTGTGGTATCCGGAATCTTCAGGAGAAATCTGGTGATATCCGTTCGGAATGTAGGGTATGTTCGGAGCGCCGGGACGATTGTGAAGAGGGCCTTTGGTGATTTGGGGAGCGCGGGTGGACATAGCCACATGGCAAAGGCAGTGATACCGCTGAAAAACTTTTATGCCCATTTTTGTGACAGGAGAGAGTCCATCATGCGTGAGCGAATATTAGAGATGTTCCTTGCGGGATTTGAAGAGACCATTAAAGAACAGGAGGGTAAACAATGATCTGTAACGTGCTTTACAAAAATCTGAAGCCTGTGCCGCAGATAGAACAACAACTTGAGAAGAAGATCAATAAGGTGGAGGACCTTCTGCCTAATTTTGATGACGATTCAGTAAAACTTGATGTGACCTTTGAGAAACATGCAAGGCGCGAGGAATATTATACCACCCTCACCTTAACCCTTCCCAGAAAAAAGCTCAGGGCAAAGGAACTGGGGTTTGATGCCTTTAATTCCATGAACTCTGCTTTTAATGAGTTGCTGAGAGAGGTAAAGAAATTCAAAGACATGCTGAAAAGAGAACATACATACAAAACAAGAAGGGCGGAGAAAAAACCGAGAAAACAGACTACAGAATAAAATATGATCGTCGACTTACCGAATTTAGTTCCTATTGTTGCTGAGTTAAAACGAGACGGAAAACGTATCGTCTTTACAAACGGCTGCTTTGATATTCTCCATATAGGCCATGTCAGATATCTAAAAAGCGCCAGAGGGCTTGGAGATATCCTGGTTATCGGGTTAAACAGCGATGCGTCCGTAAGAAAGATTAAAGGTGATAAACGTCCTATCGTCCCTCAGGCAGAACGGGCTGAGGTACTGTCTTCTGTCCGCTTTGTCGACTATGTGATTATCTTCAATGAACCTGATCCTTATAACACGATTGCCGCAGTAAAACCAGACATCCTGGTAAAGGGTGGAGACTGGTCCATTGACAATATTGTTGGCAGGGACATTGTAGAATCTTATGGGGGGGAAGTGCATACGATACCCTTTGTCGAAGGCGCCTCCTCATCAAAGATTATAGAGGAAATACTTACAAGGCATAGCGGAGAAATTAAAAATGGTTTCTCTGCTTGATGTCCATCTTTTAATTTTTATTTGTCATTTTGCATTTTAATTTTTGATTTTCATTTTGTATGTATCCATTCTCTGAGGCAATAGAAAAACTCATTCGAGGTGAATGGCTCCCACGCATTGGCGGGTTGTGGGGGTCCTCCAGGGCCTTGTTCCTTTCCCTTTTGTTCGATAGGTTAGAGCAGCCTGTCGTTGTCATAACGCCCACGGATGAATCTGCAGAATTATTATTAATGGATCTCCACTTTTTCTCATCCTGGTTTGCAACCCCTATCCCTTCATTCTCTTTTCCCTTTTGGGAAATACTGCCATACGATACCATACCACCCCACCCGGATATTATCCATAAAAGGATGTCCACCTACCGGGCATTGTTGGCGGGGGATCGGGGGATATTTGTTGTCCCGATCCACTCTGTCATGCAGCGAGTGATGTCACACGATCTGCTAAAAGGAGCAATTATTGAGGTTGCTACAGGAAGGCAGATCGACAGAGACTTTCTGATATCCCATCTGGTAAGGTTTGGCTTTGAACCCTCTGATGTCGTGGTCAGCAGGGGTACTTTCAGCCTTCGGGGCGGCATTGTGGATATATTTCCCCCTGGGGAAGATTCCCCATTACGTATCGAATTCTTTGGGGACATGATAGACTCTGTTCGTATCTTTGACCCGGAGACCCAGCGATCCCTCATTCGCAAAGATTCCCCATTTCTTATACTTCCGGCCAGGGAGTTCCCTTCCTCATCAAGTTCATTCTTTGATTATATTCCTGAGGGGGCGCTCGTCGTGTTTGACGAGTTCACAGAGGTTACCCGAAATGCCTCTGCCTATTGGAATCAGATATGGGATGCCTATGCAGAGACATCGGGCCAAAAACGTGCTGTATCAGAACCGCATGAACTCTATTTATCTGCAGAGGACATCCTGAAGGTTTGCAATAGAATTCAATCCAGGGTCCATATGGAGCCCTTGCCAATGGAGGGGACGGATAGTATCCCGCTCAAATCAGCCTCTGACATCTTCCTGAAGGCCACACGGGATGCCACACCCTTAATGACTGTGGCTGGAATGCTGGACAATCTGAGAAAGACAATTACGGTGGTACTTGTTTCTCCAACCGAAGGGCAGGCAGAGCGGTTCCGGGATATCCTTGAGGAGCATCATGTGCCCGCCTCTATTAAAAGACCGGATGAGATGATGCCACTCATAACGATAAGTGGCGAGCGCCTGCCGCTGCCCGTACTCATTACCTCCGGAAGCACTTCATCTGGTTTTTTCTATCCTGAAGCCTCGCTGTTAATCGTTACAGAGGAAGAGGTGTTTGGAAAAAAACCAAAGCGAAGACCCCCGCAAAAACAGATGGCCCGCTCCTTTTTTACATCCTTCCAGGATATAAAACCAGGAGACTATGTCGTCCATGTATACCACGGTGTTGGACAATATGATGGACTGAGACGGAGAGCCTTCAGCGGGGGGGAAGGTGATTTTCTTTGCATGCGTTACGCAGCGGGGGATTCCATATACGTCCCGGTGGACAAGATGGACCTGGTCCAGAAATATATCGGTTTAGAAGGCCATCCTCCCCACGTGGACAACCTGCAGGGTTCAAGATGGGAAAAGACAAAGAGCCGGGTACAAAAGGCGGTCGAAGAAATTGCAACAGATCTGGTAGACCTCTATGCAGCCAGAGAGATTTTGGAAGGATTTACCTATTCTTCGGACAGTTATGTGTTCAAGGAGTTTGAGGCATCTTTTGAATATGAAGAAACCCCTGACCAGCTTGCTGCAATAGAAGATGTAAAAAGAGATATGGAATCACGAAGGCCCATGGACAGACTAATATGCGGAGATGTTGGCTATGGAAAAACAGAGGTTGCCCTTCGTGCATCCTGTAAGGCGGTCCTGGATGGAAAGCAGGTGGCGCTCCTTGTCCCCACAACCCTGCTGGCCCAGCAACATTATCAGACCTTCTCGCAGCGGTTTGCATCCTTTCCGGTGCGTGTCGAGATGTTGAGCAGGTTCCGGACTCCACAGGAGCAGCGGGCCATCATAAAGGCCCTCACTGATGGTTCCGTTGATATTATTATTGGTACACAGCGCCTGCTTCAGAAGGATATAAGCCTGAATAAGTTAGGGCTTGTTATCGTGGATGAGGAGCAGCGCTTCGGGGTTGCCCAAAAAGAGCGGCTTAAGGAGCTTCGAAAGAGTGTAGACGTCCTTACCCTTTCTGCCACGCCCATTCCAAGAACTCTGCAGATGTCCCTGTTTGGGATTCGTGATCTGAGTATTATCGAAACCCCGCCGGTAGACCGCCTTGCTATTCGCACGATCATTGCCCCTTTTGACAGAAGGATTATCCGGGATGCCGTCTTACGGGAGTTTGCACGTGGCGGGCAGGTGTTTTTTGTGCACAACCGCGTAGAGAGCATCGATAGTATCGCTGCTTTTCTACAGGACCTCCTGCCAGAGGCCCGAATCGGTATAGCCCATGGACAGATGCGAGAACATCTATTAGAGCAAGTCATGCTTAAATTTATAAGTGGGGATCATAATCTGCTGGTCTGTTCTGCGATTATTGAGTCGGGTTTAGATATTCCATCAGCTAACACCATTATAATAAACAGGGCTGACTTGTTTGGTCTTGCAGATCTTTATCAACTCCGGGGGCGCGTCGGAAGATCAGGTCATCAGGCCTATGCCTATATGCTCGTTCCCGGCGAGGAATCTTTTTCACGGGATGCCAAAAAGAGGATACGGGCCATACAGGAATTATCAGATTTAGGAGCTGGTTTCAGGTTGGCAATAAAAGACCTGGAGATCCGGGGAGCTGGTAACCTGTTAGGGAGACAACAGTCTGGTAATATCGTGGCTGTGGGTTTTGAACTTTATAGCAAGATGCTTGAGGAGGCGGTAAAGAGATTACAGGGGGAAAAGGTGGAAGAAGATTTTAACCCCACAATCAATATTCGCATTTCGGCCTTTATTCCTGAAGAGTATATAAAAGATCCTTCTCAGAGGCTTTCCTTCTATAAAAGACTTGCCTCCATAAGGGAAGAGGCCCTGCTATCGCCCCTTAAGGAAGAGATGATAGACCGGTATGGTCCCATCCCTTTCCAGGTAGAATATCTGTTAACGATGATTGAAATAAAACTTCTTGCCCGTGTTTTCTTCGTATCAAAGGTAGAACGTGGGGAAGATGGAATCTTTTTTACTGTGGATAGCCGGGCAAAAATATCGGGGAGTGTTCTTATTTCATTATATCCTGACCGGATTCATTTTGTTTCTGAATATGCATTCCGTTTGCGCTTAGCATCTATGGACCCATCTGTCGTTCTCTCAGAGATAATTAAGTGCTTGAAAGCAATGGGTGGTTGTGTTTAAATATGGGGTCTATAACTTATTAGATAACTAAAGATGATTACAGAGATGTAGAAAAAGATTCCAATGATTAATCTCTGGAATCTTCTTAAAAAATCTCTGTAATCATAAAAAAAGAGGAGAAAAAATGAAAAAAGATTTTTGGGTTGGTCTGTTTTTATGCTGTCTGTTTTTATTATTCACAGCCTGTAAGCAGGGAGGAGAAACAAAAAGTCTTGTTACTAAAGGCGGTAGTGAGCCTGTTGTCGCTACGATAAATGATAAGGAAATTACTTTATCTGAGTTTGTGGATAGACTGAAGGAGTATCCCGCGTTAGCCCATGGGGGAGCTATGGATGCAGAGACGAAAAAGGGTTTTCTCGATAACCTGATTGTCAGAGAGGTTCTCTTTCAGGAGGCCCTTCGCGGAGGAATCGACAAGGAAAAGGACACAGCCAGCTTTATTGAAGAGATGCGGAAGAGGATTATTGTAGATAAGTTTTTTAAAAAAGAGGTGGATGAAAAGGTAAAAGTATCGGAGGAGGATGTAAAAAAATTCTATAATGAACACCCTGAAGAGGTTAAGAGTCCTAATGAGGTTCGCGCGAGCCATATACTCCTCAAGACCCGGGAAGAGGCAGAACAGGTTTTGAAAAAGATTAAAGAAGGGACCAAGTTTGATGTTCTTGCAAAAAAATTCTCTATAGACCCCGGGAACAAAGAATCGGGTGGGGATTTAGGTTTCTTTTCGCAGGGGATGATGGTTCCGGAATTTGATGCTGTAGCATTTAAATTAAATACCGGAGAGGTGAGTGAGATCGTTCAAACCCGTTTCGGTTTTCACATCATAAAGGTCGTGGAAAAGAAAGAGGGCAAACAAAAGGCCTTTGAAGAGTCTAAAACAGAGATAGAGAAGAAACTCTTATCTAAAAAGCGTAAGGAAAAGTTCGACATCCTCATCGCAGAACTTAAATCAAAGTCAAAGATTACCATCAATAATGATGTTCTGATGCGCACAGAGAAAAAGGGTACGCCGGATGAAAAATAGGGTTATTTCAAATGTCCTTTTTCCTGGCCTCCTTTATCTCTTCTTTCTTTTCTGCGGAGTTAGAGCGGCTATGGGATCAGAAGACAGAATAATTGCTATTGTCAATAATGATATTATTACAGAGAGTGAATTAAAAAATTCAAATATCTTTCCAAAAAAATCTATATCTTTTCTGATTGAAAAGAAATTACAGTTACAGATTGCAAATAAAAAAGGAATATTTATTCAACCCTCTGAGGTATCTTCTGCTATTGATGACATTAAAGTGGCCAACTCTTTCTTAACTGATAAAGATTTTGAAGTGGCCTTATTGAAGCAGGGTATTTTCTTAGAAGATTATAAGAGAGATTTAAATGAACAGCTTACTCTTATTAAACTTTTAAATAGGGAAATAAAATCTAAGATAACAGTGAGCGACAAAGAATTGGAGGAGTATTATTCATTAAATAAAAATCTTTTTTCTCACCCTGAGGAAAT
>JAHFEQ010000001.1:0-38155 GCA_023248395.1 Nitrospirota bacterium | reverse complement strand
TTTGTTAATATCTGCAGAACCAGATGAAACAAAAAGAGAATTTAAATGATAAGGCTGTTTAAAATTATTTAGGGTTTTTAAAAATGGATTGTCTTTAAATACAGATTCTGATATATTGAAAACTCCTCAGTTATTATTCCAATAAAGGGTTTATAAGAAAATAAAAAACTATATATCTTATTGAAAATAAAAAGAAAATATAGTTATTAACACCTGTGGAAAAAGTGTTGAAATGGATATATGGGAGATAAGTCTTAAGGAGATAGAAAATATTCTGACAAGGCAGAGTTTTGAGAATTGGTTTCGTTCGACAAAACTTCATTCTTTTCAGGGAAATACAGTTGAAATAGGGGTTCCCAGTGTCTTCCTGGGAAATTGGTTAAAGAACCATTTTATTGATGTCATAAAGAGTTCTGTAACAAAGGTTACAGGGATAGAAGATATTAATATAGATTTTGTGGTCTGTGAGGATTTAAAACAAGATATGGCAGAAACAGTCCCTCCTGCTACCTATAAAAAAAGGCGAGAGGAACGGTTAAACCCAAAATATACCTTCGCGTCTTTTGTTGTGGGACCGAGTAATCAGTTTGCCCATGCCGCCACAAGGGCAGTTGCTGAATCGCCTGGAAAGGCCTATAATCCACTCTTTATATACAGCGGTGTTGGTTTAGGAAAGACCCATTTGTTACACGCCTTAGGAAACCATATCCTTAGCACGAAACCCGCCCTAAGGGTGTTGTATGTTTCTTCTGAGCAATTTACTAATGAAGTCATTCAGGCGATTCTCAATGATAAGACAGTGGAACTAAGGAATAAATATAGAAATAACACAGATATCCTGTTAATGGATGATATACAGTTTATAGCCGGGAAAGAGAGAACGGTAGAAGAGTTTTTTCACACCTTTAATACCCTGTATGAGGCCCACAAGCAGATAGTCATCACGAGTGATAAATTTCCAAAGGATATCAGAAACATTGATGAGAGGCTTCGGTCAAGGTTTGAGTGGGGGCTATTGGCAGACATACAGCCCCCGGATTTAGAAACAAGGATCGCTATTATCAAAAAAAAGGCAACCGGAGAATTTTCCCACATAAACTTTCCCGATGATGTGGCCCTCTTTTTAGCGGAGAATATAAAGACAAATGTCCGGGAGTTAGAGGGTGCCCTTATCAGATTAGGGGCCTTTTCATCCTTAACAGGCCAGGAGATATCGGAGGAAATGGCCAAACGGGTATTCAAAGACATTATTAAGGAAAAGGTAGAGAAGGTAACAGCGGAAAAGATTCAAAAGGTGGTTGCAACACACTTTAATATAAAACTTGCAGATTTTAAGGCAAAGAAGAGGACAAAAACCATCGTTTTACCAAGACAGATCGCCATGTTTTTATGCAGGGATTTGCTTAAGATGTCCTTTCCTGAGATAGGAAGACTTTTCGGTGGAAAGGATCACACTACCGTGATTTATGCCTGTAAGATTATAGAAAAACAAAAAGAGAAGGATTCCAATACAGTTTTTTTGATAGAGGATATTATAAAAAAGATAAAGGAAGGCGGATAACATTAAATTTAAAATGGAAGGAAATTAAAATGAAATCTCAAAACTCAAATCTTATATTTCAGATAGAAAAAGGGGTTTTCCTGTTAGGAATACAGCGGGCTCAGGGAATAACAGAAAAGAGGAGCACAGCACCGATATTTTCAAATGTCCTGTTGGAAGGAACAGGCCAGGGGTCGGGAGGTAAAGGAAAGGTTTCAATAGTCGCTACGGATCTCGAAATAGGAATAAAGGGCACCTATCCGGCCCATGTTCAGAGCGAAGGCGGAATAGCCGTCTCTGGCAAAAAACTTCATGAGATTATCAGAGAGCTTCCGGAAGGAAGTATAGATATTACCATGGAGGATGGAAAGTTTTTGGCCATTAAAACCGGAAGCAGCTATTTTAAAATAACGGGATCTAACAAAGAGGATTTTCCCGCCTTCCCGGAGATTAACGAAGATAGCATGGTCCTGATAGACTCCAATATATACAGAGAGATGATAAAAAAGACCCTGTTTGCTGTGGCAGAAGCAGAGGCACGGCATGTCCTCAATGGGGCCTTATTAGAAATTGAGGGGATTGGTCATAAAAGGGTCATGATAAGGATGGTTGGCACGGATGGCCATAGAATGTCATTATGTGAACGATCTTTGGAAGACAGTCAGGGATTATTAGGGGAGGAAAAAGTCAGACAATTAATCGTTCCCAAAAAGACCTTACTGGAGCTGCGGCGATTCATAGATGTGAATGAGGGAATAAAGACAGGGATAGGGGAAAAACAGATATCCTTTAAGGGGGAGGATATCTATTTAACTTCCAGGCTCATTGAAGGGAATTATCCGAATTATAAACAGGTAATTCCGCAAAAGGGTGAACAGACGGCGAGAGTCAATCTTTCTCATTTTATTAGTGTTGTACGGCGTGTTTCTGTAATGTCGCGAGAGAAGACCAGGGCGATTAAAATGGAGTTTTTACCTGGAAAGGCCATACTGAGAGCGAATGATCCGGAGATTGGCGAAGCGAGAGAAGATATAGAGGTAAGTTATAAAGGGGAGGGGCTTACAATCGGCCTTAATTATCAATATCTCTTAGACGCCCTTGAATCAATAGACGACGAGGAGGTTATCATAGAGATGCAGTCAAATTTAAGCCCGTGCGTCATCAGGCAGGAGAGCGACCCTGACTCGCTATGCATCGTAATGCCTATGCGGGTTCAGGAGATGGAGTAAAAGATTTATGGAAGAACAAGAACAATATGATGCAACAACGATAAAGGTATTAGAGGGATTAGATGCCGTCCGGAAGAGACCCTCTATGTATATTGGAAATACAGGGGTTGAAGGTCTTCACCACTTAGTGTATGAAGTGGTAGATAATAGTGTTGATGAGGCCATGGGAGGATTCTGTGAAACCATAGAGGTGATCATACATATTGATAACAGCGTTACCGTGATAGACAATGGCAGGGGAATTCCTACGGAGATGCACCCAACCCAAAATAAGCCGGCGGTAGAGGTTGTTTTGACAGTACTTCATTCCGGGGGGAAATTTGATAGCGGGGCCTATAAAGTATCCGGAGGGCTTCATGGAGTAGGGATTTCTGTGGTCAATGCCCTGTCAGAATGGCTGGAGTTGGAGGTAAAGAGAGAAGGGGGTGTATACCAACAACGGTATGAGCGGGGAAACCCTGTAACACCGCTAACAGTCGTTGGTAAAACCAAAAAGCGTGGCACAAAGATTACATTCAGACCGGACAGCGAAATTTTTGAAAATATAGAATATAGCTTTGACATCCTGGCACACCGGCTACGGGAGCTCGCCTTTCTTAACAAAGGGCTTGAGATTACCATAACCGATGAACGCACGGCAAAGGCAAGCCTGTTTAAATACAAGGGGGGCATTGTACAATTTGTCGAGCACTTAAACGAAAACAAGAACCCTGTCCATAGCCCTATCTATATGTCAGATGAAAAGGATGGAATAATTCTTGAGGTGGCCATTCAATACAATGACGGGTATATAGAAAACCTCTTCTCCTATGCAAACAACATAAATACAAAGGAGGGGGGGACCCACCTGATAGGATTTAAGGCCGCCCTCACACGGACCATCAACAACTATGCGTCCAGCAACAATCTGCTGAAGGGGGAGACCTTGTTAGGGGATGATATAAGAGAAGGATTAACAGCCGTCATCAGCCTTAAACTACCCAACCCCCAGTTCGAGGGCCAGACGAAGACAAAACTCGGCAATAGTGAGATAAAAGGGATTGTGGAAACGGCTATCAACGAGCGTCTCGGTATGATCTTTGAGGAAAATCCATCGATTGTAAGGAAGATAGTAGACAAAGCGCTCAATGCAGCAAGGGCCCGGGAGGCAGCACGCAAAGCAAAAGAACTTATACGGCGCAAAAGCGCATTAGAGGGGGGCAACTTACCGGGGAAACTTGCGGATTGCTCAGAAAAAGATCCTGCACTGTGCGAGATATTTCTAGTAGAGGGGGATTCTGCGGGGGGCTCTGCCAAACAGGGAAGGGACAGGCGGTTTCAGGCCATATTGCCACTCCGGGGGAAGATATTAAATGTTGAGAAGGCCCGGTTTGATAAGATACTATCGAGTGAAGAGATAAGGACCCTGATTACGGCCTTAGGGACCGGGATAGGCGATGACGATTTTGATCTATCCAGGGCAAGATATCGAAAAATAATAATAATGACAGATGCAGACGTAGATGGAGCTCACATAAGGACTCTTATTCTGACCTTCTTTTACAGACAGATGACCCAGCTTGTTGAGAATAGATATATCTATATTGCACAGCCTCCCCTCTACAAAGTAATGAGACAAAAGTCAGAACAGTATATCAAGGATGAAGCTGGGCTTAATAAATACCTGATAAGAATTGCCTCGGAAGAAGTGGGGCTGTGGGACAAAGATAAAAACTCCTATATAAAAGGGGAGAGATTCGAGAAGCTACTCAGCAAACTCGTGACCTATAAAAGTCTCATAGACCAGATCTCTAAGAAACAAAACGATGCCGATGTGATCAGCGCCCTGGTACAGTCGGATGTAGAGAGAGAGACCCTGAAAGACAGGGATGCGATGGAAGGGATCATTGGGCGGATCAGGGAGCGTTTTACCTCAAGACGCCCGGGCGATTCAATAGAAGTGGAGGTTACGGGTGATGAAGAGCATAAGGCTTACAGATTAGAAGTAGAAATAAGAAAGGCCGGTGTTCATCAAAAGATGATAATCGATGAAGACTTTATTGCCTCTCCTGAATTCAGGGAGATTAAGGCCCTGTCGCCTGTGAGGACGGGCCTTGGCAGCCCGCCATATAAAGTACGCGTGGAGGACAAGGAACAAACCCTGGAGAGCTCTGCGGCCCTTCTTGATTTTGTGATGGAGGTAAGCAAGAAAGGGCTTAACATACAACGGTATAAAGGACTTGGGGAGATGAATCCTGGACAACTCTGGGAGACCACCATGAATCCGGAGACAAGGACACTGCTTCAGGTGACTCTTGAGGATAGCGTCATAGCGGATGAGATATTTACGATCTTAATGGGAGATCAGGTAGAGCCGAGACGAAGGTTCATTGAACAGCATGCGCGGGAAGTGAAGAACCTGGATGTGTAAATTAGGGGGTATCCAGTAGCCGCAGGCTTTAGCCTGCGTTAGAAGTTAGAGGTTAGAAGTCAGATTTGGAGGACGTTAGTTGGCGATATCAGGCGAAAAGAGAATCCCTGTCAGCATAGAAGAGGAGATGCGATCATCCTATCTCGACTATGCGATGAGCGTTATTGTAGGCAGGGCCCTGCCGGATATAAGGGATGGCCTGAAACCTGTTCACAGGCGTATCCTGTACGCCATGTATGAAATGGGTGTTCCCTGGAACAGGCCCTATAAGAAGTCTGCAAGAATCGTTGGAGATGTGATCGGTAAATTCCATCCCCATGGAGATGTTGCAGTATACGATACGGCGGTACGGCTTGCACAGGACTTTTCCATGAGATACCCACTAATAGACGGTCAGGGGAACTTTGGCTCTGTCGATGGGGATCCCCCGGCGGCCATGAGATATACCGAGATCAGAATGGCAAAAATCGCAGGGGAGATGCTGGCCGATATTGATAAAGAGACAGTAAACTTTGCTCCAAACTATGACGGTTCCTTAAAGGAACCGCTTGTCCTTCCCACCAAGATCCCTAACTTGCTGATCAATGGCGCTGCAGGTATTGCGGTTGGGATGGCGACAAACATACCCCCGCATAACCTGGGGGAGATCGTAGATGGCCTGATTCTGTATATCGATAATCCTGGAATCACCGTGGAAGAGCTTATAAGGGTTATAAAAGGACCTGATTTTCCAACGGCAGGGTTTATCCATGGGCTAAGAGGGATCCAGGAGGCATACGGAACCGGCCGGGGGATAGTTCAGATGCGGGCCAAGGCCTTTATAGAAACGCATCCCAGAACAGAGAAGGAGAGCATTATCGTTACAGAGATTCCCTACCAAGTGAACAAGGCAAAGCTAATCGAAGATATTGCCGGCCTTGTACGCGATAAAAAGATAGAAGGGATTTCTGAGATCAGGGATGAGTCAGATCGTGAAGGGATGCGTATCGTTCTGGAGGTAAAACGGGGTGAACAGACGGCTATCATCCTGAACCATTTATATAAACATACCCAGATGCAGAGCAGCTTCGGTATTATCATGCTGGCCCTTGTGCATAATCAACCCAGGATACTAAACCTGAAAGAGATGATCCAGTACTTTATCGAGCATCGGCGGGAGATCGTCATCCGGAGGAGCCAGTATGAGTTGCGGAAGGCTGAGGAACGGGTGCATATATTAGAAGGTTTAAAGATCGCCCTCTCAAATCTGGATGAGATGATCAATCTGATAAAAGGCTCAAGGACACCTGAAGAGGCGAGGAATGCTCTTATCGCAAGATTTGCATTGACAGAGATTCAGGCCCAGGCCATTCTCGATATGAGGCTTCAGAGGCTCACCGGCCTTGAGAGAGAAAAGATTGAAGAAGAGTATCGGCAACTCATCGAAAGGATCTCCTACTTACACTCTGTTCTTGCAAGTGATTCCCTTGTGATGCAGATCATCAAGGAAGAGTTATTAGAAATCAAAGGGGCCTATGCAGACCCAAGACGGACAGAGATCATACCGGAAACCAGAGAGATATTGGTAGAGGATCTTATTGTTGAAGAGGATATGGTCATCACGATATCTCACACGGGCTATATAAAAAGAAACCCTGTCACTACTTACAGGAGCCAGAAGCGGGGAGGGAAAGGGAAGATAGGGATGGAGACCAAAGAGGAGGACTTTGTTGAGCACCTGTTTGTGGCTTCAACCCATAACCATCTGCTCTTTTTTACGGACAGCGGAAAAGTCTATGGCATGAAGGTGTACCAGATACCAGAGGCTGGCAGGCTTGCAAAGGGTAAGGCCATCGTAAATCTCCTGCAGCTTAATAAAGATGAGCGGGTTACGGCTGTTCTGCCTGTATCTGTCTTTAGCAGCGATAAATATATTGTTATGGCCACCATAAAAGGAGTGGTGAAAAAGACCTCATTAGAGGCTTACAGCAATATAAGGATAGGGGGCATTATCGGGATTTTGCTTGATAAGGGCGATAAACTGACATCTGTAAGGCTGACGTCTGGCAATCAGGAGGTATTGTTAAGCACTCATAATGGGATGGCTATACGATTTAATGAAGAAGAGATCAGGACGATAGGGAGAGTTGGAAGGGGTGTTAAAGGTATTGATCTTGATGAAGATGATTTTGTTGTGGGTATGGAGATCGTACACGACAATTCTACAGTCCTCACTGTTACTGAACGAGGGTATGGGAAGCGGACAGACCTTTCTGAATATAGGATGCAGGGACGCGGCGGTAAGGGGATACTAACCATCAAGTCTACACAAAAGAATGGTAAGGCGGTTTCGGCCCTTCAGGTTTCCGACGAAGATGAGATCATGATACTTACCTCAGCGGGTAAGATCATCAGGATGAAGACGAAAGACATTACAGTGATTGGCCGTAATACTCAGGGTGTAAGGCTCATCGACACAGAGGATAACGACAAAGTTGTTGGTGTCGCGACATTAGCAGAGAGAGAAGATGAAGAGGTCCTTTAACCCGCGGCCTCTCATTATTGTAATCACTTCCATAATAATCTCCTCCTGTACCCTCCCTGCCTACCGAGTGCCCTATGCCCCTGGTTATATAGAGCGAGGGATTGCCTCATGGTATGGAGAGGATTTTCATGGCCGGCCAACATCCAGCGGGGAAATATATGATATGTACGGACTTACAGCAGCTCACAAGCTTATGCCTCTGGGCACAGTGGCAAAAGTTACCAATATAGAAAATGGACGCTCAGTAACCGTAAAAATAAATGACAGAGGACCCTTTGTAAACGGGCGAATCATAGATCTATCCTACTCAGCCGCTGTAGCACTTGAGATGGCAGAGGCCGGATTAACCTCTGTAGAGATAGAGGTCCTGGAATGGGGAGAAAGAGTCACTAACCTTACGGTACAGGTGGGTTCATTTGCAATCGAAGAAAATGCCCTGAGATTGAAGAATCGGTTAGAGCAAAAATACCCGGATGTCTCTATCATCCCGTACATAACGAATGATATAAAATTTTACAGGGTCAGGGTAGGCTCGATGAAGGAAATGGGAGAGGCCGAGCAGCTGGCAGAGGAACTGTCTGCGGATGGACTTGTGACGTTTATTACAAGAAAAGATTAGCATTAATCAAACCACAGAGACACAGAGGGCACAGAGAAAAGCCTCTGGGGTTATAAAAATGGAGAGGGGTATACTGAAGATGAAGCTTACCGTTAAGAAAGGCGCTGTTTTACAGGAGAAGGTTGATGCAATAGTGGTAGGGATTCATGAAAACGGTGCAGAGTTTAATCCGGTAGTCCAGGAGATCAACAGGCTTTCAGGCGGGGCTATCCGTAAGGTGTTAGAGCGGAAGGGATTTACCGGAAGGCCGGAACAGGTAGAGGTCATAAGTGCCGGAGTGGCAATCAAGGCAACATACGTCTTTTTATGTGGGCTTGGTAAGGCAGAAAAGGCGGGGCTTGAACAAATACGCCAGGCCATGGGCAGGGCGTCATTACGTGCAAGAGAGATGGGGTTAAAGACCCTGGCTACTACCACAGCGACCTTTAGCTATCAATTGGGAGACGCAACCATAAAGGATGTCGCCTCTGCTATGACCGAAGGCGCCGTCCTTGCCCTTTATCAATTTTCAAAGTATAAGGTCAAGGAGGATACGAACTCAAGGTATATCGAAGAACTGAGAGTGGTTGAGGGGGAGAGGGACGCTGCAAGAGAGGCAGAAAAAGGGGTTGCGCAAGGGAGGATTATAGCCGAGTCCGTCAACTTTGCCAGGGACTTAATTAATCATCCAGCCAATGAAATGACACCGACGATACTTGCAGGGACGGCTAAAACGATGGCGAAAGTGAATAAGATAAGGTGTACGATCCTCTCAAGGCCGCAGATAGAACGGCTTGGCATGGGGGCATTTTTAGGGGTCGCCAAAGGCAGCCAGGAGCCGCCCAAATTTATCATTCTCGAATACAACGGTGGCAAGAAAGGGGATAAACCCATAGTGATCGTAGGTAAATCCATCACCTTCGATAGTGGGGGTATCTCTCTTAAACCAAGTGAGGGGATGGGGAAGATGAAATACGATATGTCCGGGGGGGCAATCACATTAGGGGTGTTAAGGGCTGCATCGATGCTTCGTATCCCGGTGAATCTTGTTGGCCTCCTTCCTGCGACAGAAAATATGCCGAGCGGGACAGCAAGCCGGCCAGGGGATATTTTACATTCCATGAATGGCAGGACTATAGAAATTATAAGTACAGATGCAGAGGGGAGGCTTGCCTTAGCGGATGCCCTCTTTTATGCGACAAGATACAAACCAAAATGGATCATAGATATAGCTACCCTGACCGGGGCCTGTGTGATTGCCTTGGGAAACTATGCCACAGGGATGTTGGGAAATGACAGGGAGCTAAAGGAGAGGACGACAGAGGCTGGAGAGAAGGTCTGGGAAAGGGTATGGGAGATGCCACTATGGGATGACTACTTCGAGCAGATCAAGAGTCCGATAGCAGATATGAAAAACTCAGGAGGGAGAGAAGGCGGGGTAATGACCGCAGCAATCTTTTTAAGTAAATTTGTAGAAGACTACCCCTGGGTGCACCTTGATATTGCAGGTGTAGCATGGAACGATAAGGAAAGGGCCTATATACCAGTAGGGGCATCTGCTATCGGGGTGAGACTCCTTGTACAGCTTTTAGTAGATACTTGCCATTAGCCCCGCCAAAAGTGGCGGGGCTTGATAATCGCACGGATTATATTTTGACGACGTTTTTTGCGTGAACACCTTTTGGGCCATTCTCTACTTCGAATTCTACTTCCTGACCTTCGCCCAGAGTTTTGAATCCGTCGCCTTGAATAGCTGAGAAGTGTACGAACACATCATCGCCGTTTTCTTGTTCAATGAAACCGTAGCCTTTTTTGTCATTGAACCATTTGACACGACCTTTTGGCATTGCTTCTAACCTCCTTTTCTTCATAAAATAAAAAAACCGCAGAGGCCACTACAACCCCAGCGGTTACCAATAGCCATTCTACATCATCATCATTACTACACCTACAACGAAAAAGTATCCATAATTTTTATCATATTAATTACCCATCGTCAAGAAGAAAATTTGAAGAACTACATATCGTGGCAGGCAACGCAGAGGGTGCTGCGGTCATTTGATAGACGAAGGAACAGGGGGTTCCTGCAGCTATGAGGGTCATGACAGCTTGCACACTCCACCTTTCCATTGAAGAGTTTTATCGGGTTATTTGGAGAAGCCTTTAACTTCAGAGTAGGACTAAGATTTTTGGCATCTGTATAGCTTACTGAAAATGGGTGGTCCACACCCGTCGTATGTCCTGTATATCCTAAAGGAGTTGGCCGGGAGATCCGTTCAGCAATACTTCCTATGGAGGTAAATGAAGAAGCACTCAGGGTTGAACCATCGTGACAACTCAGACAAAACCCACTCTCACTATTAATAGTAAAACCTGCCTCATCCGGAGTTTCAGCATTATGGCAGTAAAAACATGCCGTATATTCGCCTGAAGAAACATTATGCGTGGGACATATATCTGCAGGAGTCACACTGCCGGCAAACCGGGGAAGCCACAAAACTGAGGTAAATAGAATAGCCAATAATAGAAGGCTAAAGGTCAATAGATATCTTTTGCTCAACACCGGCATGTTAATTAGTTTACATAGCTATCTGTATAAAGTCAATGAATCTATTGCCTTTTTCATAACTGATTGTGTATAATGTCTCTAATTGGTATCTGGGCCGGGATATCTTTAGCCATGGAACATACACTACTTTTAAATGCGACTTATGAGCCCCTGAAGGTAATACACTGGAAGAGGGCAATAACACTTCTTTTCCAGGGAAAAGTAGAGGTTTTAGAGGTCTACAATAAAGAGATTCACGGTGTCTCAATTACATTTTTCTTGCCATCTGTCCTTCGGCTTTTAAAGTGTGTACGGGCCAAGGATATCCATAAGGTAAAATTTTCCAGGGCCAATATCTTTGCCAGAGATACCTACAAGTGTCAGTACTGTGGTGAGAAGTTTGATGTTAAGGAATTGACATTTGATCATGTAGTACCTGTAGCAAAGGGAGGGAAAAAGAGCTGGGACAATATTGTAACGGCCTGTTGGCGGTGTAATAATAAAAAGAGTGGTTGCACCCCATCAGAGAGCGGGATGCAGCTAATTAAACAACCCTGTGAGCCTAAGTGGCTTCCCCATGTGACAATAACCATCGGTATAAAAAATACACCGGAGAATTGGCGGGATTACCTCTACTGGAATGTAGAATTAGATCAGGATAGTTCCTGATAAGGATAACCCTCAGGGCCTGAGTATATCTATGATTCTCTCCAGATCCGGATTATCTGCCCCCTTGTTTTTTATCTTTATCTCTTTTACCATTTCGACATAAGTGGGTCTCTCCTCCTGAAAGAAGAGCCCGACCGGAACCTCTCCGCTCTCCCTCCCCATAGTCATTGCAAGGGACAGGGCCTTGACCTTGTCGCTCTTGTCCGGATGAATTTCATCGATGCTTTTAAGCAGTGGTTTATAGTACTCAAAGGTGTCCACCTTATTAAAGGTGGGGCATGGCGAAATGACATTGATAAAGGAAAAGCCTTTGTGACGGATCGCCTTTACTATCAGATCCGTGGTCAGCTTTACATTGGATGAGAAGCTCTGGGCGACAAAGGATGCACCATAGACAAGGGCATAGGCGATAGGGTTAACCGGCATATCTGCAGAGCCATAGGGTGTTGTGGTCGTGACCATGCCGGGTCTGCTTGTAGGGGCCACCTGTCCTTTAGTCAATCCATATATGGAGTTGTCCATCACGATGAGCGTCAGGTCTATATTCTTCCTTGCTACATGAGGCAGATGACCGCCTCCGATGCTGAAGTGGTCGCCGTCACCCCCAACGACGATGACCCTTAGCTCCGGCCTTGCCAATTTAATCCCTGTGGCTACCGGGAGTGCCCGCCCATGACACGTGTGCATACCAAAGGTGGTGACAAAGAAGGGGAGCCTGCTTGAACAACCGATTCCAGAGACGAGGACGGTATCAACAGGCGCTACGTTATTCTGGCTAAGGGCAGCAGTGAGAGATGCAAGGACCCCATAATCACCGCAGCCTGCGCACCAAATAGGGGGTACATCTGACTTATAATCTTTTGGTTTTGACTGCTGAACAGTTTCCATTTATAGAACCTCCTTAATCTTTTTCCTGATCTGGTCTGGTGTGAACGGGAGACCTCCATACAGATTAAATCTTATGGAATCAATGCCAGCATGTGCAGCGACAAGCTCTGCAAATTGTCCCTGGTAGTTTAGTTCCGGGATTATAACCTTCTTTACCGTTGATGCAAATCTCCTGATAGCCTTGACAGGTACCGGGAACAGAAGCTTCGGGTATAGAGCCTTGACCGACAGTCCGTCATCGGCACAATTCCTTATCGCCTCCCTTACAGCGCACTGTGTAAGGCCCCAGCTTATGATCCCGATGTCTCCCTCTCTCCCGCCCTCACACTCCGGCTCTGGGAACTCCTCCTCAATATTTGCTAACTTTTTGAAACGCTTTTCTGTCATCAGCGTATGATAATCAGGTGAGTATTTCGGGGCCGCTGTTTCGCTATGCTCAAGGCCTGAGGCAATATAGCGCCCCCCGGCCTGACCTGGAATTGACATGGGCGATATGCCTGTTTCAGTTACAGCATAGCGTTGAAATTCACCATTTCCGGAATAGAGCTCCCTATTTATGATTCTTATCTTTGAGAGATCAGGTCTTTTTATCTTCTCTGTCCTGAAGGCAAGGGCGCCATCGCTGAGAAGGATCACAGGAATTTGATATCTCTCCGCCAGATTGAAGGCCTCTACTGTCAGATAGAAGCAGTCTTCAATAGTTGCCGCAGCGAGTACAATACGCGGAAAGTCGCCGTGCCCCCCCCTTGCGGCAAGGAACAGGTCGGACTGCTCGCTCTTTGTAGGGAGCCCTGTGGAAGGTCCACCCCTCTGCACATCTGCTATTACGATGGGTATCTCAGCCATGCTGGCAAATCCAAGCAGTTCAAGCATCAGATCAAGACCCGGTCCTGAAGTCCCTGTCATGGCCTTAGCCCCGGCAAAAGAGGCGCCAATAACCTGTCCGAGGGAGGCAATCTCATCCTCTGCCTGCACGACAACCCCATTTGCCTTTGGCAGATGCCTGGATAACCAATTTGCGATATCCGTTGCAGGGGTAATAGGATAGCAGGAGAAGAAACGGCAGCCTGCTACAAGGGCACCCAGACCTACGGCCTCATTGCCCGACACCATAATCACATCTTCCCTGGGTTGGGCTGTCTGAACATAGAACCGATCTGTTTTCTTGATATTCGACCGTACATACGCGGCCCCTGCCTCAAGGGCCTTTATATTCATTTCCACAACATTTTCACCCTTCTTTTTGAACTTTGCCCCTATAAGCTCTTTAAGGCTATCTATGGGAAAGGAGAAGAGTTGCATCACGGCGCCAAGGGCGACCATATTTTTTGATATAGGATTTACCAGTTCTATCTTGCTAATCTTTGTCATAGGGATTGGATATTGGATAACACCCTCCATAGGTTCTGGCTCAAAATCACCCCCAGGACCGTCATAAACAAGTACCGTTCCCGGGATTAGGAGACCCCTGTTCATCTCATAGGCCTCCCCGTTGAATGCTACGAATACATGAAATGTGTCACCTTGGGAAAGCACCTTTTCCGGCGATACCCTAAGCTGATACATCGCATATCCACCCTTAATCTCTGCCGGGAATGTCCGGAAGGTGAGTACCTCGAGCCCTGCGCGTGCAGAAGCCTGGGCAAGCATATCGCCGGTACTGATAACCCCCTCCCCCCCCTCTCCTCCAATCCTGATCACAAGATCTTTTGCCAACTTTGCCTCCTCTTCCCTCCTCTTAATTCCCCCCCCTGTCGAGCGAGAGCTATGTGATGGGATAATTATTGTAGTGCTTCTAAAGGTTCAGTGTCAACGTACCTTAGCCCGCTTTTTTTAGGCGATGACGTTTACCCTCCTTCTCACGATCTTTATAAACCTTGTTGGCAAGAATAATGCTGTCCACGATGTTTCCACAGGAGATGCACCGCCAGCCATAAAAAAAGAAACTACTCGACTCCTCCATATCCATAAACTTCTCATAGATCATAAAACCATCACACTTTGGACATTTCATTTTAATCACCCTTCCTTTGTATTTATATATAAGGGATGATTCCCTCATATTTAAAGATAATCCTATTTAAAATAGATAGCAAGAGGTGTGCTAAAAATAAAACCCTTTAAAATCAAATAGATATAAAGCAAGGCCAGATAGGGTGTGTTTTATAATGAAACAGCCATGATCCGTTGTGAGTCTTTGGATAGATTTCGCATAAGAAATACCACGCATACCACAGATGTTTCTAAATAAAACAAAGCGTTTCGTTAATGGACATGCTCCTTCTCTTCAGTGAGACCATAGGCCTTTAGCTTTCGCCATAGGGTGGTTCGGCTGATCCCCAACTGTCTGGCTGCCTCTTGGTACCTCCACCCGGATTTTTCTAACACGGATAAAATCCATTTTTTTTCCACCCGGTTAAGGGAGCTACCTTCCGGGGCTATTTCAAGTTGCTCGGCTGCATGGACCAACTCCTTCGGAAGGTGTTCAGGTAATACTGTGTTTCCCCGGCTGCAGACAAAGGCATGTTCTATAATGTTTCTTAACTCACGGATGTTGCCGGGGTAAAAATAGTTCATCAGGACCTTCATAGCCTGTGGGGAGATGTTGTTTATCGACTTGCCCATTTCTTTGTTAAACTTTTCAATAAAGTGTGTAATAAGGAGCGGGATATCTTCTTTACGCTCGCGCAAGGGGGGTAACGTGATAGGGAAAACACTGATTCTATAATAGAGGTCTTCTCTAAAACTCCCCTCTTTTACCTCTTTCAGGAGATTCTTGTTTGTTGCAGCTATGATGTGTACATCTATGGCTATCGTCTTTGATCCCCCAACCCTCTCAAACCTCTCTTCCTGAATGACCCGGAGCAATTTGGCCTGTGTGGATGGGCTCATATCCGCGATCTCATCCAGAAAAATAGTGCCATGATTTGCTAGCTCAAATCTGCCCATCCTGTCCTGATGCGCCCCGGTAAAGGCCCCTTTTACATGACCAAAGATCTCACTCTCTATAAGGGGCTCCGGTATCGCTGCGCAGTTCACAGCAATAAAGGGCTTATCCTTTCTCAGGCTGTTATTATGGATCGCCCTTGCAATCAGCTCCTTTCCTGTACCGCTTTCTCCCTGTATCAATACCGTACTTTTTGACTGGGCCACAGATGGGAGGATGGACAGTATCTCCTTCATGCGCCTGTCCTTCGTCACAATATTATCGAACTGATATACATCTGTCAGCCGCTCTTTTAGCTCCTTAATTTGGGATATATCCCGAAAGACCTCCACGATCCCGATAATGTTGCCTGCTTCATCATATAGGAGGTCCGTGTTGATGTTAACCGGTATGCGCCGCCCCTCAGCGTTTACAATATAGGTCTCATAGTTGGAGATCTTCTCTTTCTTTGCAAGCGAGCGGCGAAGTATGCAGTCCTCAGAGACGCATATATTACTCCGGATAAACCGTTCGCATCTCTTACCAATAAGTTCACCCTCGGGGTAACCTAAAAGCTCCTGCATCGCCTTATTTATATATAGAATATTACCCTCTAAGCCGATAGTCAGGACGCCGTCGCTTATGCAATTAAGTATTATACGTTCCACCATAAGGAGACCCGCGTTTCAAAATTTAACATATACTAACAGAATTACTTCAGAGAGTCAAAAGGAGCACCTACGGCAAAAGGATGATTTTACCAAAGTTCTCCCGCCGAAGCATACGTTCCTGGGCCTGGCGGGCCTCAGAGAGCGGATATGTGGAGTCAATAACTGGTTTAAGCCTCCTCTGGCCAATTAGCCTTGTAATCTCCAATAACTCCTTACGTGTGCCCATGACAGAGCCCATGATGGTCTGCTGCCGCATGAACAGATGTCTCAGGTCAAGCTTAACCTCAGGGCCTGTGGTTGCACCGCAAGTGATGAGCCTCCCGTTTTTTGCAAGAGAGGTGAGGCTCTTATCCCATGTCGCAGGTCCTACATGCTCAAAGACAATATCCACACCTCTGCCACTGGTAAAACCTTTTACCTTTTGAGCAACATCCTCTTTCGTATGGTTTATGATCTCATCAGCACCGAGGGTCCTGGCACGCTCGAGCTTTTCATCTGTACCGGCAGTGGCTATAACCCGTGCTCCTGCAAGCTTAGTTATCTGGATAGCCGCCACCCCTATTCCACTTCCTGCCGCGAGGATAAGTACTTCCTCCCCTGGTGAGAGTTGGGCCCTTCCTATCAGCATATGCCAGGCGGTCAGGAATGTCAGGGGAAATGCCGCTGCCTCTTCAAAGGATAGGTCCTCTGGAATCGGCATGACATTTATCGCAGGTACCTTTACATACTCTGCATAGCCGCCGTCTACCTGGGCGCCGATGATCCGGTAGCTCTCGCAGAGATTATCCATCCCTGCAAGACAGTTTGGACATTTAAAACAACTAAGGCCGGGGGGCACGATGACCCTATCACCGGCCTGGATGCTGCGGCTATCAATGTCCTGGCCTGCCGCTTCGATGATGCCAGCTATATCACAGCCGGATATATGGGGTAGAGTGAGCTTATATGCGGGTATCCCCTCCCGTACCCAGATATCTAAGTGATTTATCGAGCAGGCCTTAACGCGTATAAGGATTTCATCACGGCCTATGGATGGGATAGGGACATCTTCGTAGCGGAGTTTCTCCGGCCCCCCGAATTCACGGAATATCGCGGCCTTCATAGGCTTTATCTGTAGCATCTTTACTTTGTCTATGTCAAGACAATATCCCGCCTGCCAATAGAATATTTCTCTGTGCATTGGCTAAAAATATGTGTTATATATATCACGATGAGGGAAGCTGTCGATATCAGGGTCATTGAACTTAAAGAGCGCCTGGATAAGTTATGCAATATTCACATCCTCAGGACCTATATAAAAGATGACCCGATAGAATTTCCTCATTCTTATCAGGACGCAAGAGACATAGAGCTTGCCGGGTTTATTGCCTCTGCACTCGCCTTTGGAAGAATAGATCTGTTCAAACCAGTGATAAAAAAGATCCTCTCTTTCTCAAATGGAGACCTTTATAACTTTGTCATAAATTTTGATCCCCATACAGATGTCAAATATTTTGAGAACCTCTATTACAGGATGTGCAGAGGGAGGGATATCGCCTGCCTCCTGTTTTTGCTGAGGGAGGTCATTAGAAAATATGGCACCATAGGCAATCTGTTTTACTCTTGCTATGATCGTTCTTCAAACAATATAAGAGAGGGTCTCCAGAGATTTGTAAACAGCCTCAGGGAGATTGATACGACTCCTGTTTATGGCCAGAGGAGCTTTACGAGGGGATTGCTTCAGTTAGTGCCATCGCCTGAGAGTGGCGGGCCATGTAAGAGGCTCAATATGTATCTTAGATGGATGGTTCGGCCTGATGACGGTATTGATTTTGGACTCTGGAAAAAGGTTGCACCCTCTGTGCTTATTATCCCCCTGGATACGCATATTGCCCGGATATGCAGGGAACTAAATATGACTCAGAGAAAATCCGCAGGTTGGGCAATGGCCGGGGAGATTACAGAGAGGTTCAGGTTGTTGGCCCCGGAGGACCCTCTCAAATATGATTTTGCCCTGTGCCACCTCGGGATATCAGGTAAATGGAAGGAGGTTCTAATCGATGGAGCAGAAAGAAATGCGCCTCGACTTTAATTTTATGATGCGGGAGCAGATAGGAGATGACTCAGGCCTTGCGGCAGAGGACATCCAATTCTTAGGCGGCCATATAAAAAGAGTCCATGACGAGTTAACTGCAAAGAGAAGCAGCGGAGAGATTGCCTTCTTTGATCTGCCCTATCAGGATACAGGACCGATCAAATCACTCGCTGCAGATATAGCCGCTACATTTGACAACTTCCTCCTTATTGGCATCGGTGGTTCCGCCCTCGGCCCCGTTGCAATACACAATGCACTCCACTCCCCATTCTACAATCAGCGGGTTGGTAAGGGGGGAAAGGCCCGGCCGAGGTTATACTTTCTCGACAATGTTGACCCTGATGAGACAGCCGTACTCTTAGAGATATTAGACCTGAAAAAGACTGTAATCGTAGTCATTACTAAATCAGGCAGCACTGCTGAGACCATGGCGAGTTTCCTTGTTCTAAGAGAGGCCATCCGAAAGACAACCGGGAGGATTGATCCAGCGCAGATAATAGCCATTACAGATCCTGAGACCGGGATCCTGCGCAAGATGGCAAGGCAGGAGGGATACAGGACCCTGGATATCCCTGGTGGTGTGGGTGGGAGATTTTCTGTCCTCACACCTGTAGGCTTACTCTCAGCCGCAGTATCAGGGGTAGACATTGATGAGATACTATCAGGCGCTGCCCTTATGGACAGGCGTTGCAGCAATCCGGACATCTGGCAAAATCCTGCCTATATGAAGGGCGTCTTAGAGTATCTGTTCCACACACGGGAGGGGAGAAACATCTCTGTCCTGATGGCCTATTCAGAGGCGTTAGGGAGTATTATTGAATGGTACGTACAGTTATGGGCAGAGAGTCTCGGGAAAAAATACGGACTGGATGGACGGGCTGTCTATGCCGGTCAGACCCCTGTTAAGGCGATCGGTGCGACTGACCAGCATTCGCAGATCCAGCTGTATATGGAGGGGCCGCATGATAAGACGATCACATTCCTCAGGGTTGAAGAGTTTAACACAGAGATACCCATCCCTGAGGCATTTGAAGAGATGGAGGGGATAGGCTATCTCTGCGGGCATACACTCAACGAGCTTATCCATGCGGAACAGAGGGCGACAGAGGTGGCGCTTGCCAGGGCCGGAAGACCAAATTGCCGCATCGACATCCCTGCTATTACCCCATCAGTCATAGGACAGTTGTTCTATATGTTCGAGGTCCAGACCGCATTTGCCGGTGGCCTCTATAAGATAGATCCCTTTGATCAACCCGGAGTTGAAGAGGGAAAAAGGCTTACCTTCGGGATGATGGGGAGGAAAGGGTTTGAGGATAAGAAGAGGGAAATCGAGGGGATACAGAAGAACAGCAGGTATGTCATTTGACTATTTTATACCCGGATGCTAAAGTAGACTGTTCTTGGAAAGCAGGGATTAACGGCCTAAAAATGTTAGATATAGGATTAATCAGGGAAGAGACCAGAAGGGTGGAAGAAGGCTTCCGGAAAAGGGGTGTGACTATTGATCTTGCCCCGCTCCTTAAGCTTGATGGAGAGAGGCGGGCTATCCTGAAAAGGATTGAAGAGCTGCGATCTCAGAGAAACAGGGCATCGGATGAGATAGGGCGATTAAAGAGAGAGGGGAAATCCGCTGAAGAGCTATTGGCCCGGATGAGAGAGGTTTCTGAGGAGGTCAAGAAAATAGAAGGGGATATCACCTGCATCGAAAATGAGGAGAGGGAAATCCTTCTGACCCTGCCAAATCTACCGCATGAATCTGTACCTGCAGGGGCAAATGAGAAAGAGAATGTGGAGATTCGCCGATGGGGAGAGATCCCCCGGTTTACCTTTGAACCTAAATCTCACTGGCAGACAGGTGAAGACCTTGAGATTATAGATTTTCAGCGTGCATCCAATATTGCAGGAGCGAGGTTTGCGCTCCTCAAGGGCGCAGGGGCATTGCTTGAGCGCGCATTGATCAACTTTATGCTGGACCTCCATACCAGAGAGCATGGCTATATGGAGGTGCTTCCACCTTTCATGGTCAATAAGAAGGCCATGACAGGAACAGGTCAGTTGCCAAAATTTGAGGACGAGCTTTTTAAAATCGAGAGGGATGGATACTATCTTATTCCTACAGCCGAGGTCCCTGTGACGAATATTCATCAGGGAGAGATCTTGCAGGCGGATAAGCTTCCAATATATTATACAGCCTATACCCCTTGCTTCAGGCGGGAGGCAGGTTCATATGGAAAGGATACAAGGGGGCTTATCAGACAGCATCAGTTCAACAAGGTGGAGCTTGTAAAGTTTTGCAGGCCCGGGGATTCTTATCATGAACTGGAGAAGTTGACTAACGATGCAGAGGATGTTTTAAAAAGGCTTGGACTCCCGTACAGAGTCATTACTCTGTGCAGCGGTGATCTGGGATTTGCCGCGGCAAAAACATATGATATTGAGGTATGGCTTCCGGGACAGGATACCTTCAGGGAGATATCATCCTGCAGCAACTTTGAGGATTTTCAGGCAAGGCGTGCGGATATAAGATATAAGGGCAATAAGGGAGGGACAGGGTATGTCCACACTTTAAATGGTTCCGGCCTTGCCGTGGGGAGGACCCTTGTTGCAATCCTGGAAAATTATCAGCAGGAAGATGGGACTGTGGTGATACCCGAAGCACTGAGGTCATACATGGGAGGCTTAGAGCGTATTACTTGATACATAATTTTGGCAGAAGGTTCGATGTTGCACTGTGATGCTCAAAAGTGTCCAGGTGCAAGGAAGGACAAGGATTTGATCCGAGACGTACTTCCTGTACGTTGAGGCTCAAATCCGCAGTCCTGACGCCGCAGATGGACACTTTTCAGCATCACAGTGGAGGGGTGACCGAGTGGTTGAAGGTGGCGGTCTTGAAAACCGTTGTGCGATGAGCACCGTGGGTTCGAATCCTACCCCCTCCGCCATGAGTAACAGTTTAAACCGTTCAAGCCGTTTAAACGGTTTGAACGGTTTAAACTGTTTTTAAAATACCGGAGAGGTGGCCGAGTCGGCCGAAGGCAGCTGCCTGCTAAGCAGTTGTGGGGCTAATAACTCCACCGTGGGTTCGAATCCCACCCTCTCCGCCAATAAAATTGCGAAGGAGGTAAATAAAGCAATTGAAGATGTATAAACTTTCGATTCCATTCGCAGTATTACTTATTTTTATAGCCGGCCTTGTCTCCTGTACAAAGAAAGAGGCCCCTGCACCACCACCACCTGCACGGGAACAGCAGTCCATGACGCCTGAAAGCGGGATGCCTCCGATGTCTGGACATGGGGATATACAAATGCCTGCCACAGAAGAGATGAAGGTCATCGTCCCCGACGATATTAAATCAAAGTGGAAGGGCGTGGTACTGATGGTGATAGACAAGGAGACCACGGCTGCTAAAGATTACCCTGTCCGACTTAGTGGAAGGTTTACTATTCCTGGTAGTAAGATCGAGGTTCAGGTGGAAGAGTTTCTTCCTGATTTGAAAATAGATGGCAATATTTATACAACAGAAACCTCTGAACTTCTAAATCCGGCCATCCATGTGTTAATCACAGAGGATGGAAAAGAGCTCTTTAAGGGATGGCTATTCCAGAAATTTCCATCGGTCCACCCCTTTAAGCATCAAAAATTCGGGATAACGCTAAAAGAGCCTTTAGCCACGCTATAACAGGAGGAAACCTTGTCAGAATTTCTTGTCCTGCAGCATATAGGTTGCGAAGACCTTGGGACAATTGGACCCGCAATGTCCCGGAGAGGGATAGGACACAGGTATGTCAGGCTGTTTGATGGGGAGCCCGTTCCTAAGGACCTTGAACGATATTCAGGGTTCATAATACTCGGCGGTCCAATGAATGTATATGAAGAAGATAAATACCCCTATCTGAAGGATGAAGACAGCCTTATAAAAAGAGGGATAGAGAGGAGTATTCCCATACTCGGGATATGTCTTGGCGGCCAATTAATTGCAAAGGCCTGTCATGCGAAGGTCAGAAAGGGGACCCAAAAGGAGATTGGATGGTATGAGTTAAACCTGACATCCGACGGAGGGCAGGACCCGGCCTTTAAGGGGTTCTCTGAAAAGCTTACAGTATTTCAGTGGCATGGGGATACATTTGACATCCCTGAGGGAGCAGCACATATTGCAAGTTCAGCGCTCTTTCGGAATCAGGCCTATAGAATAGGAGAAAAGGTCTATGGTCTTCAGTTTCACCTGGAGGTAACAGAAGAGATGATCAGACAATGGATGTCAGAATATCAGGATGAGCTGTCATCGCTGGATTATACTGACCCTGACAGGATAATCAAGGATACTACTAAAAATATTAATCGCCTGAATCATCACGCAGAACTCTTCTACGATAATTTCTTTTCCAGGTAAGTTCACCCTATTAAAGAAGGCTGTGGCTATATCCGATAGAATAGGCGTAACACGGCACATGAATCATTCCTAAATTTCAGGAGGCGCAATGCACAGACCGGCAGTTCATGAAAATGAAATTGAAGAGATATTTTTTACTGATGAATTATATTGCAATTTTTGTGCAGACATGAACCCCAAGTCTAATCTCAAGGGAGAGCACCCTGTTGCCCTTCCTCCATGCACCAAGTGCAACGGGCTTATCTACGCGATGAAGGCTAAGGTATATTTCGTGGTAAATTAAGGTTTGCCGTCCCTTCTATCTCATCCAAAATCTTTTCTGTCGCCTCCACGGGGTCCTTTGCATCTCTGATGGGACGACCCACTACGATATAATCCACTCCCTTAGTAGCCGCATCACGGGGGGTGACAATCCTCCTCTGGTCATCCCCTTCCACGAGGGACCAGAGAGGTCGAACTCCCGGGACGACTGTAATAAGCTCTGTTCCGAAGTGCTCCTTTATGTCAGATATCTCAAGCCCTGAGCATACTATCCCGGCGCAACCTGCATCCTTTGCCATCTTTGCCCTGTGTATAACGAGTTCGCACATCGTAATATCCTCTTTGAGGAGAAGGATCTTATGAAGCTCTGCCTTACTTAGACTGGTTAGCACAGTGACCCCCAGAATCTTTGTCTCAGGAGATACACTCTCCACAGCAGCCGATAATATGCCAGGCCCATCCGCTGTATGAACGGTAATGAACTCTACCTTTTCCATCAATGGGCTCTTTAGCGCACGGCGGACTGTTTCCGGGATGTCATGGAATTTCAGATCCAAGAAGATCCCCTTTCCACCAGCAGCCAATACCTCCCTTACACCCTCAGGGCCGCTATTTACAAAAAGTTCAAGGCCAATCTTGAAGATAGTTATATGATCTTTTAGCAGGCCTACATACCTCAGTGCCTGTTTCAAATCGGAGAAGTCTAACGGAAAAATGATCTGAGTTTGCATGGGAAATAATATAGCATAACTGCGCCGGCTTTTAGCAAGGATAATTTGGATTCCCCCTCCCGAGGGGGAGGGGGAATAATGTGGGGAATTTGCCATGGCTCGCTACTTCGACTATAATAAAGGCTATGTCAGACGAGATCAAGAAGGCTGAATATCATATCTATGTCCTCTCTGACTCGACGGGTGAGACGGCCGAAACTGTTACGCTTGCAGCGCTATCACAGTTCAGGAAAAAGGATGTTGTCATATCAAAGATTGGCCATGTGAGGACCGATGAGCACATCCGCAGCACTGTAAAAGAGGTGGCGGAGGTCAGGGGACTTATCGTATACACATTGGTCTCTGACCGGTTGCGAAGGGTGCTTAACGAAGAGGCTCACAAATTCCAGATCCTTACGATCGATATCATTGGTCCCCTGCTTGAAACCTTTTCGCTGTATCTTGGCAAGTCCCCCCAGGCCAAACCAGGTCTCCTCCACAAGATAGATGATTTATACTTCAGGCGTATTGAGGCCATCGATTTTACTGTCAAACATGATGATGGTCAGAACCTTCGCACCATGGTGGAGGCGGATATCGTTTTGTTAGGGGTTTCAAGGACCACAAAGACCCCGCTGAGTATCTATCTTGCAAAAGAGGGGTGGAAGATTGCAAATATCCCTATAGTCCTGGATATCCCGCTCCCTCAGGAGTTATTTCTTATGGACCAGCGAAAGATCGTGGGACTTACCATAGATCCGGAAAAGTTGACGCACATACGCAAGGCCCGGCTCCGGCATCTTGGGCAAGAGCTGTCGTCTTATGCGGACATGGATCATGTCACTCAGGAGGTGGATTACAGCAAGAATCTCTTCAGGAAAAATAGATGGCCTCTGATCAATGTTACAAACAGGGCGGTAGAGGAGGTTGCAGGCGATATATTGGCGCTTACGGTGGGAAAGGAAAGGAGAGTTGAATAAGACTATAGATGCTCAAGGAGGTTCTTAAAAAACACGGAGGTCTTTACATCCCCCTTGATGACAAGCCTTCTTGAAAAGAAGAGGCTATCCGCATCCGCCTTACGGAGAAAGAGACTTAGGAAGGTATCAAAATTCCCCTGCATCACCACATCAGGCTTTCTTTTTCCCTCGAAATCCACTATCATTCGTCCATCATCTACATAAAAGGAGTAGTTTCTACGGATATCAGAGGCCTCTAAAAGAAATACCTTCCCCTTGATCTCCTGCAGTCTCTGACAGACCGCGGGATTCCTGTTGATCGTCTTATCAACGAGGATCCTAAATATAATGTTGTGTAGCCTGTTCGGGACCAGTCTTAATAGATTCGTTGTCAACATACTCCCACCCTGCCTGCCCATAGAACCAGCCATTACTCATCCCCTCAGGTGCGTATCTTTTCAGGGCCTCACGGGTCTCCGGGTAAGAAAGGACACCTTCTATGGCCTTATTGAAGATGCCAATAACGTCTGAAGTGTTCCTGGCCTGAGGGATTATCCGGAGATACTCTATCCCGAGTGCCTCTAAACTATCAAGTGACCCGACCATGCAGACCTTTTTTGCGCTCATAAGCTGTGTGCCATTGATATTGAACAGGGGCATCCCATCCATCGTTTCAAGCGGCATACCCTCAGGGTATTTTTTACAGACAATAGCGCAATTTGCCTTTGAAAGGCCGATCGCACGGGCTGTATAGCACCTCCATGAGAATGCGAGGGGAAGATTGCCGAATACGATGATCTCCTTTTCAAGAGAAGGGACAGACAAAGAGATAGATTCTATAGCCGGCTTATTTAACTCAGGCATAAAGACAATCCTCTGTATGCCAAGATCCGCAAGGAATTTTGCAGTTGGGGCATTGTATATGGCAAGATGAGGTCCGCCAATGATCTCCTTACCTGAACAGGTGTTGAGTACCCCGATGTTGTTGGCCTCTATGGTAAAGGGAAGCCTGCATAACGCCTCTATGAAGTCAAGTTCTTCTCTGGTTGTAATCAGGCCTAAGGTTGAGATCACAACCTCCTTCCCTGCATCAAGCAGCATCCGGCCAATCGTCTCTATGGCATCGATCCCGGGGATAAAACGTTTGCTGCAGATGACATCCCCAATATAAACGACAGATACAGGTGAAGTTGCGATCTCTTTGTAGAAAGAGAGGATCTTATCTTCATCCCATAGAAAAGGGATTGGACCGAGGGTGATTTTCATTTTCCTTTATAACATCCATAACTGGGTGCAAGACCCTCAAACAGTGACTGAATATTTTGCACTTTAGAGCGGTCTATCTTACAACTCCCGCTTTTATAATAATTATCCACCGCCTCCCGAAAGGTACGGACCACCTGTTCCACATAGGTCCTGCTGCGTTGCCTGCCTTCAATCTTTATGGAATCTACCCCTGCATGGATAATCTCTGGCAGGATTTCAAGGACATTCAGTGATTCAGGGTCCTGTATGGCATTATTAAGCTGACCGGTTGCCCTATTATAATATTTCCCCTTACACGGGGTTGGGTATGCCACCTCTTCTGCTGGAGAATATTTATTCAACAATACCCCATTTGAGAATATTTTGAGACTATCGTCATGATCATCCTGGACAAAGTCAATAAATTTTGGATGGGAGCATGCCCCATAGGTGTTAATAGACTCACGGGTAATATAGGAAGAGAGAAAACATTGTCCCTCACTATTAATACAGAGGAGGCCCAGTGCAAATACCTCTATCTCGACATCTGTCTCCTTTCTTAAGGCCCGTATCTCATCAATGGTAAGGACCCTCGGAAGCACTACCCTCTTTATCCCGAAATGCCTGCGATAGAACTCTATGGCCTGGACATTCGAGGCGCTTGCCTGAACCGAGAGATGGACCCTCTTTCCCGGATGGTTCTTTTTAATATAGGATAAGACGGCTATATCAGAGGCGATTACAGCATCTGCACCAAAGTGATAGGCCTTATCAGCAACACCGTATGCGAGGGGAAGCTCTCTCTCCTGAGGATAGGAGTTTACTGTAATAAAGACCTTCTTGTCTTTGCTATGGGCATATTGGATGGCCTTATAGACCTCATCTTCTGTGAAATTGAGGGCAGGGAAGTTTCTAAGGTTCGTATCCCCTGAAAATCCCATGTACACGGCATCCGCTCCGCTATCTACAGCCGCCTTGAGGGAAGGCAGGTTTCCTGCCGGAGCACATATCTCTATTTTTCTCATGGGCTATCCAGATTAAATAAAAAATTAAAGATAAAAAATCAAAAATACATATAACAATATAAAAATAAATTTATGAAATAAGCTCCTGGAAGAATTATCTTTGATTTTACACTATCAGGAGCTTTACAAATAAAAGTACCACGATTATAACCATTAACACGATAAAAATGATCGTCTGCATGACCCTGTGTTCGAGCGCTTTATTATAGGATAATACATCCTGCATGATCTCTTTTGCAATATGGATTGCCTCTTCGGTCTCTTTATAGACCCCTGTCAGGTTGTGTGTATAGATCATATTATTGATTGTCTCAAGGTGTGTCCAGCCCTGGACATATTTAACTTCAAGATTGTCTACATTGAAACCACTCTTTTTGATCTCATCTATCCCTTTTCTGGCCTCATCAAGCCTTTCATGGGCCATCTTTATTGCGCCTTCAACATCCCTGGGGAGCTCCTCGCTCTTTAAGCCCTGTATCAATACTGTAAGGGCAACTATTTCACGGTCAGACAAGTCGATCTTTGGCATTGTTGAACCGGGGACTACGGACTGCGGATCGAGGAGATGCTTTTTATGCCACGTCGTATCGTGGGAGATGATATTCCCCTCGTTGGTCAGGTCTGGCCCGAGATCCCCCCCTGCCCCTGCTATCTTGTGACAGCTGCCGCAGCCCTTCAAGTTATATACCTCTTTACCAAGGGTCATAAGCTCATTCACATCAGTGAGTTGTGATTGAGCAGGAGTGGCGTTGAAAACTATCAAGAGTGCAATGGTGAGACAAAGATACTGGAAGATTATTAAAGGATAACGATTAGACATTGCTCAGGAGATGTACCCCCAGACTGTAAACAGGACAAAGATGAGCGAAAAAAGTATCCCTAGCCCAATTGCTATAGGTCGCCTTCGGTAGGCCCTTTCAGGATTTTTATCAATGAAGGGGACTGCAAAGAGGAGTATGACAAAAGCGATCTCAAAGAATATCCCTATCACCTTAGGGGCCCAGTCACCTAACAATCTTAATATTTCAGCACCCTTTAATATCTGATAGGCCGCAAGAAAGAACCATTCCGGTTTAATATGCTCCGGGGTGGTAAGGGGGTCTGCCTTTGGGGGCATCGGTGCGGGTGACAGGAGGGTAAGAGTGGCTATCAGCCCAATTAAAAGGAATGCCGCGGCGATCTCTTTCAGGGCATGGTTGGGCCAGAAGGGTATGCCGCCCTCCTCTTCGTATATAGGTTCCAGGATGTCCCTTGCGGATATAACGCCTGCGGGTATGCCAGCCTCTGTGACGACTAAGTGGCGTACATTATATTGACTCATCAACTCGTTTGCCTTTACCACTGAATCTTCCACATCAATGGTATAGAAGGGAGAACTCATCACATATTCGACGGGTGTGGCATATTGATCTACCTCGCCTGCCAACACCTTCCTCGTCATATCCACGTCCGTGACAATGCCAACCAGTTCTTCATTTCTCGTTACTAAAAGGCTCCCGGTCTTTAACTCTTTCATCGTTTTGGCTGCGGATACAATAGGCTCATGGGCATCTATTGCAGCAATCTTTCTGCTCATGATCTTTTTTACCGGGATGAGAGGAATCATCAAAAATCAAATATAAAAAATATATGATTAGCTAAAAGTTAATAAAAGGAAACAGGAGTTACTGGAAAAACTGTTCAGGCAGATTTCGCCTCTTGCTCGTTAATGTAGATCAGGATAGGCTTTGCATGCCCCAGGATGACATCCTCGTTGATAATACACTCTTTAACGTCCTTCGTTGAAGGGATATCATACATCAGCTCGAGCATGACCTCTTCCAAAATAGCCCTTAATCCGCGGGCCCCTGTTTTAAGAGAAAGGGCCTTTTTGGCTATCGCATGAACGGCGCTGTCCGTAAACCGCAGGGTTACCTTTTCAAGCGCAAATAGTTTCTGGTACTGTCTTACAATGGAATTCCGGGGCTCTGTTAATACCTTTACCAGGGCGTCATGATCGAGATCATGAAGCGTAGCCACGATAGGCAGGCGGCCTATAAACTCTGGTATGAGACCGAATTTCAGGAGGTCTTCTGTCTGCACTTTAGAAAGGACTTCTCCTATCCTCATGTCATGCTTGCTCTTTACATCCGCGCCAAAGCCTATAGACGTTTTACCGAGCCTCCCCTTGATGATAGTCTCAAGGCCAACAAATGTACCGCCACAGACAAAGAGGATATGGGTGGTATCCACCTGGACAAATTCCTGATGGGGATGCTTGCGTCCTCCCTGGGGCGGCACGCTTGCCACGGTACCTTCGATGATTTTGAGTAACGCCTGCTGGACACCCTCACCGGATACGTCCCTCGTAATAGAAGGATTCTCACTCTTCCTGCTGATCTTATCTATTTCATCGATATAAACAATACCACGCTCTGCCTTTTCCACATCATAATCTGCTGCCTGCAGCAGCTTTAATATGATATTCTCGACGTCTTCTCCCACATACCCTGCCTCAGTCAGGGTGGTGGCATCGGCGATTGTAAATGGGACGTCCAGGATCCTGGCAAGCGTCTGGGCAAGGAGTGTTTTACCGGTTCCGGAAGGCCCTATCAGGAGGATGTTCCCCTTCGAGAGCTCGATGTCATCCATAATCTTGATATCAGAGAATATACGCTTATAGTGATTATGGACTGCCACGGCCAATGTCTTTTTGGCACGATCCTGACCGATCACATAATTATCCAGGATGGCCTTAATCTCTGAAGGCTTTGGTAACTTTACGCTATCCTTCCCCTTATCTTCCTCCCATTCCTCAGCAATAATGTCATTACAGAGGTCCACACATTCATTGCATATATAGACTGTAGGACCGGCTATTAGCCGTTTGACCTCTGACCTGTTCTTCCCACAGAAAGAACACTTGATGTCGCCTTCTTTTCCCTTATTATTATGTTGGTTTCCCATAAATCTTTAACCCTTTTTATTTTTAAGGGCCCTCTCCTTTATTACTTCATCAATTATACCATATTTATTAGCCTCTTCGCCAGACATAAAAAAGTCCCGCTCAGTGTCCTGGCGGATACGCTCAATAGGTTGAGAAGTATGGTTTGCAAGGATCTGGTTGAGAGACTCTTTCATCCTCAGGATCTCCTTGGCATGTATCTCGATATCCGTAGCCTGACCCTGAAATCCTCCCATAGGCTGGTGGATCATAATTCGGGCATTGGGGAGCGCAAACCTTTTCCCCCTTGCGCCTGCTGCAAGCAGAAGGGCGCCCATACTGGATGCCTGCCCGATACAAATCGTCGAGACATCCGGCTTTATATATTGCATTGTATCGTAGATGGCCAGACCTGATGTCACAACCCCGCCAGGGGAATTCACATATAAGCTAATGTCCTTATCAGGATCGTCTGCCTCTAAGAACAGGAGCTGGGCAATGATGATGTTCGAAAAATTATCATCTATCGGGGCCCCAATGAATATGATCCTGTCCTTAAGAAGGCGGGAATATATATCGTAAGCCCGCTCCCCCCTGCTCGTCTGTTCAATGACCATAGGTATAAGCATAAATTTTTATTACCCTCCCATTAAGCCCATTTGGCCTTTTCCATAATGACTTTGATGACCTTATCTTCTATGATCCTGACCTTTAGTCCTTCTAATCCTCCCTCCATAGACTCTAAGGACTTTCTGACCTTCCATACCCCCTGCCTGCTCTTTTGTGCCATCCTCTTTATCTCTTCCTCAACCTCATCCTCTGTGGCGTTTATCCCCTCTCGCTCTCCCAACGCTGTCAGCAATAAATAACCCTTTATCTGCTCTTCCGCATGAGGCAGATATTTTTCCCTGAATGACTTTTCTTCTTCAGGTTCAAGCGCGCCCTGTTTGCCCATAAACCTCATTGTCCTTGCCAAAAACCGCTTCATCTCTCCTTCCACAAGGGATGGCGGGGACTCTACAGGATTCCGTTCTATCAGTTTCCTGATAATCTCTTCCTTGTAACGGGCCTGCCGGGCCTCCTTCTTTTCCTCCAGGATACTCTCTTTCAACCCTTCTTTTAATTCAGTGAGAGAGTTATACCCTCCTATTTCCTTTGCAAGGTCATCATTGACCTCTGGCAACACCTTCTTTTTTATCTCGATGATCTTTATCTTCAAGAGCAGATTTTGTTCAGCAAGCTCTACCTCTCTCTCTTCACCCTTTTGGGCGCCGATTAACCCCTTATCTATCTCAGAGGGAGTCTCTGAACCCAACTGGAATATAACCCCTTTGCGTTCAGCCCCCTTCACCGGGCTACCCTCCCTGAACCCGGTATAATCAACCTGGACATAATCACCGTCCGCTATGATGCGTCCTTCCCCGACCACCTCTAACCGGGCATGGTAATTCCTCAGTTCTTCAATCCTGTCCCCGATCTCCTTCTCAGCAACGGCGATATCCTCCTTCTTTAGCTCTATCCCCTCATAGACCACCTGTTCTATCTTTGGCTTGATCTCTACAGTAGCCGTAAATGTTAATGGCCCATCCTTCTTCAGGTCTACATTCTCTATCTCTGGCATGTCGACAGGGGTAACCCCGCTCTCTTTAACTGCCTTAAAGTAGTAATCAGGGATCAGCCTTCGTAATAAATCTGCCTCGATGTCCTTGCCGTATCTGCGTTCAATAAGGGAGAGAGGGGCCTTTCCAGGCCTGAAGCCCGGGACTTTCACCCTCTTCCTCAGATCATCGTATGCATCAGAAAACTCTTTTGAGACCACGTCAGAGGGGACCTCTATCGTAAAAATCCGTTTAATCTTTGAGACCTCTTTCATATCAACTTTCATCATATTTTCCTCTGGTGCGAGAGGGGGGAGTTGAACCCCCATGGTTGCCCGCTGGATCCTAAGTCCAGTGCGTCTGCCAGTTCCGCCACTCTCGCGCGTATTGTCATCACGCTAATTTACTTGAAAACTGGCAGGATTGTCAAGTATAATGCCTCCCATGCCGGACACAAATATAATCATTACCCTCGCCATCATGATATCCGCTGTTGTACTATTCTCTATCGAAATCCTGTCAGTAGATATCATCTCTATTCTGGTTGTCCTTGCACTGATCTTTTTTCGGGTACTTTCCCCTGAGAATGCCTTCATAGGATTTAGCAACACGGCCCTCGTCATGATAGCGAGTATCCTGATCATGACAGATGGATTGATTAAAGCCGGTGTTGCTGACAGGATTGCACACTTTATCCTGAAAAGGGCAGGCACCCATCCGGTACGGTTAATGTTTGCGTTCCTTATTGCGGTTGGTCTGATTTCGTCATTTATCAACAATGTGGCGGCTACGGCGATACTCCTTCCAGCAGCGGTCGGTGTCGCCAGGATGGCGAAGATCAGTCCTTCCAAACTTCTTATGCCGCTCTCCTTTGGGTCGATGCTTGGAGGGATGTGCACCCTGATCGGGACCTCCACCAATATAGCCGTGTCAGAGGCCCTTTCTACCTACAAGATCGCCCCCTTTACCTTATTTGAATTTACCCCCATAGGGTTATTAATCTTCGGTGGCGGTCTCTTGTTTTTTGTGACTGCCGGCCGGCTCCTCCTGCCCGACAGGGAAAAAGAGGCGGCCATAGAAGAGTATGGAATCAGAGAATATTTATCAGAGCTCAAGGTATTGCCTGCTTCACCTCTTGTGGGGATCAATATATCAGAAGATACATTCAAAGGGGGCCCTGATCTGACCATAGTGGGTATCTATAGGAGCGGTAAGAATATCTATATTCCTGGAGAACACTATACCATTGAGGGAGGTGATTCAATACTGGTCGCCGGGAGTATCGAGAATCTTACGAAGGCTGGCCAGATAAGGGGGGTGAAGCTGAAATCCGGAGTCAAACATAGTGATGAGGATTTAGAACATGGAAATGTGCGTATGTTTGAGGCGGTTATTGCTGCCGACTCACTCCTCGAGTGGAAGACCCTGAAGGAGGTAAATTTCAGGCATACTTATGGTCTTTCTGCTATCGCCCTCTACCGGCATGGTATCCATTTACGGGAGAAGGTCGGAAGGATCCTTCTGCGCGTTGGAGATGTCCTGTTAATTCAAGGAGAACGGGATCGTATCGATGCCCTGAAAGATATATTGAAGTTGATCGTAATAGGCGATGTCACCCCGGAGCGGTTCCGCATAAACAAGACGGGTATAGCCGCCGGCATCTTCCTCGTCGCTATCATAACCGGCGCCACCGGGCTTCTGTCTGTTTCTGTATCTTTCCTTGCCGGTGCCGTATTGATGGTCCTCAGCAAATGTCTTTATACGGATGAGATATACAAGGCTGTGAATATGCATCTCCTGGTACTTATAGGCGGGATGATCTCTCTCGGGATTGCGGTAGAACAGACAGGTACAGCCCAATTCCTTGCCGACCAGATTATAAAGTTGACAGCACCCTATGGGATCTATGCCCTCCTGGGCACCTTTTTCATCCTGACTGTAATTTTAACCCAACCGATGTCCAATGTGGCCGCAGCCCTCCTTGTCTTGCCGATTGCGATTCATACGGCCCTCCAACTTGGGGTAAACCCGAAGACCTTTGCGATGAATGTGGCGATTGCCGCATCCTGCTCATTCATTACCCCCCTTGAACCTGCCTCTGTGCTTGTCTATGGGCCCGGGAGATACCGCTTTACGGACTTTATCCGCGTCGGCTTTCCTCTTACCATCGTGGCCTTTATCATAGCCATGATCTTCATCCCTGTTTTTTGGCCGCTGTAAAAAGGGACTCAATCCTCAAAAAAGGGCTTGCAGGAGGCCCCGCAAACCCTTGAGATTCCTGGCGCGCCTGGCAGGGATCGAACCTGCGACCTGCGGATTCGTAGGACGCTTAAGTTAACTTTTATAACTCCTTGCTTCTTGGCCTGGTTTCCCGAATTATTCTGAAGATCAAAGGGTTATAAGTGTTGCAATCATTATGTCTATTTTTATATTTAATGTCCTTTTGTATGTCTTTTAGCACAAAATTAGCACAACTAAATGTGCAATTGGCCAATTAGAAATAGTTGGTACTTATAAATTGCCTCCAACAAATTCTTTTTGTAGTTTTCTTCTAACTGTTGTACCAAGATATCTATAAGAATATTCTATTTCGTAATTAATTTTCCCAGAATTGATGCCAGTCCTTGGAGCGAATTCAATTCCCTCCTGAGATGTGTCAGTATAAATTTCAAGTCCGAAAAGGGAACCAGGGAAAATCTTTCTAATTTTAATATTCCTGTGGTTCGAGGGAATATTACTTGTTTTTTGACCATTAACATAAATAGTAGCTTTCATGCCTTTTGATATTTGATATTCAAAAATACCTTCGTCTGCTGATACAGATACTTCTATAATCTTTTCAGGTGTGTCAATAATAATATTTATATCTTCGAGAGAAATAGCTTTATCTTTATTTTCTATTGCAAAAGTAAGTTTTTTAGTATTTTGGGGCATACCAGGGAAGTTCACAGGACCATAGAGTTTTACATTTAGAAGATGATCGCGATGCAATACATATATACTAAATTGGGGTATTAGGAATTCGGCAAACAAAAGGGTTATAATCATGCCTATTATTGCTCCTACTATTGCTGAAACTATATTACCTATGATCTTTTCTTTCTTTGAGGATGCTGTCACTGGTACTTTTGTTTTATCTTTTTTTCTCAAAATATATTAGGTTTTCTTAATATACAGGAAGGATCAACGTAGGTCTGCTTGATTCCTCACTGGTTAAATTATGCTGCCATGAGTTCTTCAATCTTCCGTTATTGTACTGGCCGCGTTTGAGTTCTAATAGAGTAATCTGAGTGATAATAATAAGAGCGTCAAGTTCAGCAACCTTTCCGAAAAACTATCGCAAAAAAAAAGAGGGGGGAATATATGCTTCAGCAAGAGCATACGTACCCTCTCTCATTACTTCCCACCATTATTTCTATACTTTATTATACACTTCCACTCTTTTTACTTTTTGACATATTCTCTTTTCCGGAATTAAATTGTACCAGTTTTGCCCATTGTATTTTCCCATCCTGGCAAAATTCTCTCATAAATTCGAGGGTAAACTTGTTGATAACCTGGGCGTAGGACTCCATAAAATCATCATTCTTTTCTTTGGCCTTGTGTCCAAGTGGTTCAATAATATCAGTATATAGGTTCTCATTACCAGAAATAAATTCCCAAAATCGTTGGCCGCATAGCTTCTTATAACTACCCTTTTCCGGATTATTGTCTTTTCCATAGCAACAGCCGTTTACAGCCTCAACGTGGATCTTTTGATTACTTGTTTTTAGAGTTCTTATTGCTTTAACAAAGTCATCTTTCATCTTACGAATCTGACTGCTGTTTCCCCAGTTAGGTCCCGATTTTATTGCGACAATATATTTTATGCTGTCTTTGTTAAATTCCAGGTCAATTCCCTGTGCCGCTGATTTTTTTCCTCCATAAACCTTATTGCAGATAAAGATCGCAAGTCCTTCCAAAAAATCCCCAAATATAGTTTCTTCCTGAGATGATAAATGGGCATCTAAGAGTAACTTTACTAAATCTTGAGCCGTTAAAATATTTTTTGCTTTGAATAAATAAGGATTTTTTCTCTTTAAGATTTGATTTAACTTAAAGCCGCTAAGGTTCTTTAACCTATTGGTATGAAAACTGCCAATATTTTCCTCAACGTATTGTATTACTTCACCAGTTCCGATTAGTTTCATAAACAGGTTGGTCCTCTAACAACCAAAGTTCTTTTTCCTTAATCTCTGATTTGGCCATTTCGTAATATTCCTTTGATACCTCGATCCCGATTGAATTTCGGAGCATTCTTTGGGCAACTTTGATTGTCGTTCCTGACCCCATGAATGGGTCCAAAACCCAATTTCCCTCCTTAGTAAATAATTTCATAAACCACTCAGGAAGAAATTCCGGGAAAACGGCACTATGATTTTTATTTGAACATTCTGTTGCCATATGAAGTACATTAGTCGGATACACCTTATCTCGATCCAACCAGTTTGCAACCTTTTTACCGAACCCACTCCCGACCTTAGAATTGTCGCGAGTTTTATCTGTTTCGCTCAAGTTTCTTAATCTGGACTTTGCCCAGTCACCCATTGATACCATGACATTTTCCTGATACATGTTAAATTTTTTACTTTTATTAAATTGTAGTAACCTCTCCCATGCATCCCTAAATCTGTTAGGCCATTTTCCAGGATAGCAATTTTTTTTGTGCCAAATAAATTCCTCTGTCCATAACCAACCTTGTTTTCTCATTTCCAGGATTAACTCAATCACATATGTATGCCTTTCACCATTTACTACCTTTTCTTTAATATTTAAGATAAAAGTGCCATTTGGTTTCATAACCCTTAGAAGTTCTGCGCTTATTGGAAGGAACCATTCTACATAGTTACCTGGGCTGACTCCTCCATATGTATTTGACCTGCTATCGGCGTAAGGTGGAGACGTAACTATAAGATCGATTGAATTATCCTCTATAGTTTTTAATACTTCCTTGCAGTCCCCCAATAGTGCTTTAGCTATTATTTCTTTTCCTGGTGGGGTGATATTAAGATTACTGTGAAGACTTTCGCATACCCTCATATTGCAGACTCCTTATTAATCGTAATTATTATACTATATTGATTTTTGATAAGGTTGTCTAACAAATTTTTTGCAGATTCGCGGAGCAATTCATTATCACGTGCTATGCGTCTATAACAAGCCGTATGTCTTCCCCTCCCCTGCTGATATCGCTTCATCCTGGAGACTTGGATTTGTCAAGATCTCTGCGCCCAAGATCAAAATGAAGCTGAACTCTATAGTCAGGTATATTGGAAAGTATATTGGCAAGGGTTATGAATATGAGGCGTTGGAGTTCAGAAAGTCTTTTACAGCAAGCCAGATCAAACAGATATACAAACTCTCGATGCCGAGACTTTTTGAGGTAATCGGCAGGTATGGAGTTCCCAATCGAATGGGTCTATGAGGGGGGCGATGAAGTACCTTTTTAAGCTACTTTAAGTTTTTCAATATGTCGTTCAAGGGACTTGATAATATCCTGGATTTCCCCAACTTCATCTTCTTCAAAATAACTTTCACCGCATTGAGAACAGACATACGCCGGTACTTCACGGATATAGAGATGATAACCTTTTCTGTCTACAGAATAGGGCACATTCTTTTTTTCCATCTCACCGCCACAGAACATGCATTTCATGACCGCTTCCTCCTTACCTTAAAATTATCTTCCCATTTATTTACAGAAGGGACATATGCTGTTACAACTGCAAGGTATTCTTCCTTGGGTGCACAAACTACATGAATAGGTCTTCCCTTTTGGGTATAACTCATCATTAGACAGCTATGTCCTCGTTTATCTTCGGGGTAGTCTTCAATTATTTCTCCATTCAATATGACCTCTCTTACCTCTTTATTAGAAATAAGCTCATCTTCGGCATTCATTTCATCAAGGGCATGTATTGTATACAAAATATTCTTTGTTGACGCCTCTCTTATCTTATTAAGAAAATCCTCGAATGGCAAATCTTTTGCCTCCTCACATCCGTATAACCCCTAAGATTTTGAGACTATTATATTGCCGGACGGGATAATTCTATCATAGAACTATGAAAGGGCAAAGGAGGATAAACGCAAGTCCATCAGGTGAGAAAGGAAGAGGACACGACCCATTACAGGATGTTAATCCTCCTTCTTCTCTTTGATGTTGATGATGTAAGTGATGCCGTGGCTTGTGCACCTGAAGCAGTCGCCGATTTCCTGCGCACATTCAGGGCAGGCATCGTAGAACTTCAGAAGGTAGCTGCACCCGCATTTGAGATCTGCAATCATCATTTTGAAACCCTCTTTTACGGGGAGAGGTGTTAAGGTGATTGAGTGGTAAAATGGGGACCTGATGATCAGTCAGGAAGACATCTCACCGATTTACTGTATTAAATTGGGCGGTTTCATTTTGTCCTGAATGCTATACTTCTTCCTGTAAGTGTGATTTACAGTCAACCCTTGCAAGCAGTACGTTTTATCTGGAAATCGATAAAATCACACAATATTATTGCAAGAAAAGCAATGAAGACCGATGGGGTTTTTAATTTTGGGTCTTTGCGTAAGAGTGTGGGTAAACTGATGAACATAACGCTGTAGAGGATGGCATCAGATAAGGGGAAAAGGGCTTTTCTATGATTGAGAAAAACTGTATGATTTCTGAATGGGCAAGAAGAGACGATTACTGGACGAATACCAATTCCCCGGGGTTCGTCCGCGATCGGCAATACAGGGGATGTTTGGAGACCCGAAGGCACGGATCATACGGCTTGATCGTACGGAAAAAAAATGGCATGTGGCTGTTGCGGTACCGTACATCGGAGCTACTACGACAAAACAGTGCGGCGAATACGGGACCTGTCCTGCGGGGATGCCCGGATATACCTGGAGGTGGAGGTTCGGCGCGTCCGGTGCAAGAGGTGCGGGACA